>JBGSTI010000057.1:0-2270 GCA_041736605.1 Sphingomonadaceae bacterium | reverse complement strand
CTTCGAGATCCTGCATCACATTGCGGATCGATGCGGGTGACAGGTCCAGCCCGGACAATCGCGAAATCGTTCGCGATCCCACCGGCGCGCCATTGTCCAGATAGCTTTCCACAACCGTGCGAAATATCGCGCGGGTCCGGTCAGACAGATCGTGAATGGGCGGCTTGGGCATAAGCATACTCTAGGGCCGCGCGCGCTTTCACTCAATGGGGCAAACAAGCGCGTCACTGCCGAACACCTTTTCCTCGTCATTCCCGCGAAGGCGGGAACCCATCACCTGCTGGTGAGGTCGCAAGCTCCGGTGATGGACCCCCGCCTGCGCGGGGGTGACGATGGATTGCTTTGTGATGGTGGCACGTAATTAATATCCGCTAGCCCTAGCCCATCATCGCACACGCCGCTATGCGGGCGGCTAGAATCCATAGGAGAACCAAGCATGCGTCCCTCTTCCCGCGCCGCTGATGAAATGCGCGCCATCGCCATCGAAACCGGTTTCACCAAACATGCCGAAGGTTCATGCCTGATCAGCTTTGGCGATACCAAAGTGCTGGTCACCGCCAGCGTCGAAGAGCGCGTGCCGCCTTTCCTGCGCGGCAAGGGCGAAGGCTGGGTGACGGCGGAATATTCGATGCTGCCCCGCGCCACCCATACGCGCGGCAATCGTGAAGCTGCCAAGGGCAAGCAAACGGGCCGTACCCAGGAAATTCAGCGTCTGATTGGCCGCTCGCTGCGCGCGGTTGTGGACATGAAGAAACTGGGTGAACGCCAGATCACTTTGGACTGCGACGTGATTCAGGCCGATGGCGGCACGCGCACGGCGGCGATTTCGGGTGCATGGGTGGCGCTGCGTCTGGCGATCAACACCCTGATCGCCAGCGGCGCGATCAAGGAAGACCCGATTTCGGGCCGCGTTGCTGCCGTCAGCTGTGGCATTGTGGGCGGCACCCCGGTGCTCGACCTCGATTATATCGAGGATAGCTCGGCCGATGCCGATGCCAATTTCGTGCTGATCGAAGGCGGGCAGATTGCCGAAGTGCAGGCCACGGCAGAAGGCGCAACCTATGACGAGGAAGGCCTGCTACGCCTGCTCCGTCTGGCGCGATTGGGCTGTGACCGCATTTTCGCGGCGCAGGACGCGGCGGTTCGCTAATCATTGTACCCCGGCGAAAGCCGGGGCCCAGTGCTGACATCGCCTCTGGGTCCCGGCTTTCGCCGGGATACGGCAAGGATAATGTGATGACTCATCCCAAACTCACCCCCGGCAAGCTGGTCATCGCCAGCCACAATCAGGGCAAGGTGCGTGAAATCCGCGCCTTGCTCGCCCCCTATGGCATTGAACCGGTATCGGCGGGCGAATTGGGGCTGGACGAGCCAGAGGAAACCGGGACCACATTCATCGAAAACGCGCTGTTGAAAGCGCACGCGGCCGCCAAAGCCTCAGGCCAGCCGTCCCTCGCTGATGATAGCGGGCTTTCGGTTGCGGCCTTGGGTGGCGCGCCGGGGGTTTACACCGCCGATTGGGCCGAAATGGGGTCGCGCGAAGGCGGGCCGGGGCGTGACTGGTATATGGCGATGGGCAAGGTCGAGGGGCGTCTGGCGCAACAGGGGCCAGATGTGGATCGCAGCGCCTGGTTCTCTTGCGTGCTGGCGCTGGCCTGGCCCGATGGCCGTGAAATCGCCTATGAAGGCCGGGTCGATGGCCATCTGGTCTGGCCGCCGCGCGGAACCATGGGCTTTGGCTATGATCCGGTATTCGTGCTGAATGGCGACGCGCTGACTTTTGCAGAGCTGGACCCTGAGGATAAGCATGCGCGCAGCCACCGCGCCGATGCCTTTGCCAAATTGGTGGCAGATCAGTTCGCGGGCTGACATGCCTGACCGGCTGTGCTCCGGCGCAGGCCTGAGCTGTGGCATCATCAGCGCAAGGTCAGTGCATTACCGCCACCACTCCGGCCTTCGCCGGAGTACGGGGGGGATCACCCCGCCGTCGCCGCTTTCGGCAGCGACAGAATCGCATGCAAACCGCCCAGATCCTCGCTTTCCTGCAAGCGCACCGATCCGCCGTAAATCTCGGCCACATCGCGCACGATGGCGAGGCCAAGGCCCGTGCCAGGTTTGCCTGTATCCAGCCGCGCGCCGCGTTCAAAGATACGGTTGCGCGCTTCTTCAGGAATGCCGGTGCCGTCATCTTCGACCCAGATTTCCACCTGGCGCGGATCGGCGTCCTCGCTTTTGGCGCCAATGGTGACAAACACGCTGCCGCCGCCATA
>JBGSTI010000039.1:0-4263 GCA_041736605.1 Sphingomonadaceae bacterium | reverse complement strand
GCAATGCTGGTCAACGCCCATCGCGCCAAAATGCCGGTGGTCGAGGATCTGATTGACGCCAGCAAGCGCCCCGAACGCCCCGATGGTCCGCGCCCAGGATTTGAAGGCAGCGGCTGGTTCCGCATGAATATCGGGCGTCGGCATAATGCTGATCCGCGCTGGATTCTGCCCTTGCTGTGCCGCCGTGGCCATATCACCCGCACCGATATTGGTGCGATCCGTATCACCACGCATGAGACCTTGTTTGAGGTCGCTGGTCCTGCTGTCGCGCGCTTTGCCGATGCCATTCGCCGCACGGCGGGCTCAGGCGAAGATGAGGGTGATGTGGAAATCATCGCCGTCGAGGGTGCCCCCCGCGACGAATCGCGCCAGAATAAGCGTCGCGGCAATGAAAGCACGACGCACCAGGCCCGCCCCTATCGCGCTGGCCCCGGTGGCCCGCGCAATGGTGCTCCGCCGCGTGGTGGCGCAGGCGGTGGTCCGCGTGGACCCGGCGGTCCCGGTGGCGGTGGCGGCTATAAGGGCAAAAAGCGCCCTTGATGGGTCAGGGTGGGCCGTTGGCGCTCACCCAATAACCGCAATCGCCGTCACCACAATCGCGCCCTCGCGCCCATTAAAATCAATCTCATCACCCACTTCGCTGCCCATTAATGCGCGGGCGATGGGGGAGGTGAAGGCTATCCGGTCCCGCGCCGGATCGGCCTCATCATCGCCGACCAGATCGAACACACGGGTTTTGCCATTGAATGACACGGTCACGCGGCAGCCAAATTCCACCATATCGCCCATGGGCACCGGCATCAGCTCTGCCGTGGCCTTGCGCGTCGCCCAATAGCGTTGCTGGCGCTGGATATGCTTACGCGCCTCCTCATCGGCGGCTTGGGCCAACGCGTCCGCCAGTTCGGCCAAGCGCCCATCGATCAAAGCCAGCCCCCGCGCCGTCACCCGGTTGGGGCCACGCGGGATCGGCAGTTCGAATTTCGGTTCCAGATGTTCTTCATCGCTCTCGCGGCGAAATGCGACACTCATGATGTGTGATCCTGACGGCCCAAAAGGAAAGGCCCGGCACTGCCAAAGCAGACCGGGCCTGAAACCTTAAGGTGAAAAGCGAAAATCAGCGATAAAAGATATGATCGCCAATCTGCGCCACGCGCGGACGGCCGCGAAAGAAGGGCGGGTTGGCATAGGCGGCGTGGAAGAACAGAGCCTCACCAACAACCGGCTCGCTGGTGCCGGCGCGGGCATCCATAGCGATCTTCAGTGCAGTATCCCAACGCTTGTCCTTGGGCGGGTTATACGCATGGACATTGAAGAACTGGTTGCGCTGAAGTGCGATGCCGCAGATCGTCTTGGGGAATTTCGGCGATTCCAGGCGGTTGATCACCACCTGTGCCACAGCCAGCTGACCCTTGAGCGGCTGGTTGGCCGATTCATGATGGACAATCTTGGCAAGGCAGATGGTTTCTTCGTCCAGCGCAATCTGCTGGCGCGGGGCGGGCTCTTCGGCATCCGAATGCACTTCGTTGGCAATGATGTCTTCGGTCACCACGGCGGGAACGGCCTGCACAACGGGTTCAGACACCATGATGGGCAGAACAGCCGAAGCGGTGGTCGCGGCTTCAACCGTGATGGGAACGACATTTTGCTGATTGTCGCTGGTTGCACCAATGGCCTGGCCATTCACCGGCACAAGCAGGGATGCAACAAAAAGGCTGCCTGTTGCCAGCGCAGCAAAAGCGATCTTGTGGCCTGTGGCCATATATAAGCTCCTGAGTTTCCATTCGGGAACCTGCATGTGCATTGGCACGTATGGGCATTACTGCCTGCATTCCGGTTCCGCAGCGCCTGACAAATCGGTCAACGGCGTTTCGTTGACGCGCCCTTGGCTCGAATCCGCTGTGCAGTGCAACATGAAATGGGTGAGTTGTGACATATTGGCGACGAACGGCGGGCGGTTTTGTGATGAAAATCACTGTAAATTCCGTGGTTTTCCGGGTGTTTGATGCATAAAAACCGCCCTTTTATAGTCATGCGTGCAAATCGCTGTGAAATGATGGTTAAGACCAATGGATTTGCTTGTTCGTGGGTCTGCATAGCTGTTACGCTGCCTGCGATTCGGTTTGGGGTTGTTCATTTCCCTGCCGTTCATATTGCATCAGGCACGCAGCGTTTCTGATGGCGGCGTTGCCGATGACTCGGGGCTTTGATTTATGCGTTTTTTCCAGTTGCTGGCCGGTGTCAGTCTTTCCTTTGGCGCAACAGCGGCCTTGGCCGTTTATGCAGACAGCACGCGGCAGGCGACTATAGAAACCCCTGCTGCTGACATGCTGGCGCGCACGGTGCTGGATCAGACGGCCAATGCCATGCTGATCCCTGCCGCGCAGGCGCAAGCTGAGGGCACTGGGCAGGGTACAGCCACCGGTGCGCTGACCGTGCGGCCCGATATGGCGGCGGTTGCGCCAGAGGGCGGCTATCGCATCGTTGGCGTCGGCGATATGATGCTGGGCAGCGATTGGCCGCAACCGGGCATGGATCCTCGCGTTACCGAAGATGCGGACGCCGCCGCGGTGCTTGGCCCTGAAATCGCCGATCTGTTCCAATCCGCCGATGCTTTGTTCGGCAATTTCGAAGGCACGCTGCACAGCAGCTCTGCCGGGGCCAAGGCGTGCAGTAATCCGGCGATATGTTTCACATTCCGCAGCCCGGAATTTCACGCCGCCTATTTAAAGCGCGCCGGGTTCGACCTGATTTCCAATGCCAACAACCATGCCCGCGATTTTGGCGAGGGCGGCCGCACGCTGACCTATGATAATCTGGTCGCCGCCGGTTTTGCCGTGTCGGCTTCGGATCAGGAAGGGCGCCGCTTTGGCCTGTATGACATGCCCGATGGTACGCGCGTGGCGCTGGTTGCCTTTGGCCATAATCCCGGCCTGATGCGGGTGCAGGATTTGCCACGCGTCGCCCAATTGGTGCGACAGGCCGATGATCTGGCCGATATTGTGGTCGTGTCCTGCCATATCGGCGCAGAGGGCAGCACGCATGACCGGGTGACGCGGGCGACCGAGACGTTCCTGGGCGAAGATCGCGGCAATCCTTATGCCTTTGCCCATCGCGCGGTGGATGCGGGAGCGGACGTGGTGTTCTGCCACGGCCCGCACGTGCCGCGCGCTGTTGAGGTCTATCAGGGCCGTTTCATTGCCTATAGCCTTGGCAATTTCTGGACCTATGGCCGGTTCAACCTGTCGGGCATCAATGGCCAGGCCCCGATTGCCGATATCCGCGTTGCCAAGGATGGCAGCCTGTTAGCCGCACGCATTGTATCAGCGCGGCAGGACCGGCCCGGTGGACCGTATCTGGATAGCAGCCACGCCGCCGCCCGCACCATCGCGATGCAGACCGCACGCGACATTCCAGAAAGCGGCATCAGCTTTAGCGATGATGGCGTGATGAGCTGGCCGCGCTAATCAAGCTGCCTTGCCGGATGCCATAAGCGGCCCTAACAACGAAGGCATGAGTTCGGTTCTTGGCATCATGCGTTCGATCACGGGCCAGCAATGGCGCTGGCGCGGCGGCAATATGGATTTGTCGGCGGGGGATGAGAATGGCGGCGGTGATCCGGCACTGCGGCTGGATTCGCTGGTGGATCAGATGCTGATGGCGCGTGGGGTTGATCGCGATGATCTGGCCCGGCACCGCACCCCGAATTTGCGCAATTTCCTGCCCGATCCGGCGATGTTCCGCGATATGGATAGCGCCGCCGAACGGCTGGCGCAGGCGGTGCTGACCGCCGAACAGGTCACCATTTACGGCGATTATGATGTTGATGGCGCGACCAGCGCGGCGTTGCTGATCCTGTTGCTGCGCGATCTGGGGCTGGAGGCTGCGGCCTATATCCCTGATCGGTTGATGGAGGGCTATGGACCGTCGGGCGAGGCGCTGGTGCGGCTGGCGCGTGGTGGATCGACGTTGATCGTCACGGTGGATTGCGGCGCGATGGCATTTGAGGCGCTGGCCGAGGCGCATGATGAGGGCGTGGATGTGGTGGTGGTCGATCATCACAAATGCGCGCCCGAGCTTCCCCGCGCCTTTGCGTTGGTCAATCCCAACCGGCTGGATGAAAATGACGAAGCGGCATCGCATGGCCATCTCGCCGCCGTGGGCGTGGCGTTTCTGCTGGCCATCGCCACGGTGCGCGTGCTGCGCCAGCGCGGCTTTTTTGCCGAGCGTAAAGAGCCGGACCTTTTGGGCCTGCTCGATCTGGTG
>JBGSTI010000011.1:0-4303 GCA_041736605.1 Sphingomonadaceae bacterium | reverse complement strand
GGGCCGGTGTGCCGCGCGCCGATGTCCAGTTCGCCACACGTCCCGCCGCCACGGCCAACAGGGCATTGCGATCAGTATCGGGCCAACGCTGCCGCGCCACCCCGCCGGTCAGATTGGCGGGCAACAGGCGCGGTCCCTCGGTCCAGCCCGTCACATTGAACAATTCGGCCATGCCGGGGCCATTGACTGCCATGGCAATCGCCTCCCGCAGATCAGCCTCGGCCAACAGGCCAGAATCGTTCACCACTTGCAAACCGAACAGGCCTGAAACCGGGTCCAGTCGCAAAGTGCCGCGCGACAGGCCAGAGCCATCAACCAGCAGCAAATGTTCCAGCCGACCGCCCAGCACCAGATCGGCATAGCCTTCGTTGAACCGCCCAATGGCCATCGCCGCCGGTTCGGACCGCACCAGCAAGGTGGGCGATTCGGCAATGCGGCGATGTTGCCGTTCATCGGTGCCGATATCGACCGGGATCATCCGCATCGCGTAAAGCTGATCCACGCGCCGCGCCACCATCGGCCCGGTGCCACCGCCGCGTTTGGCATCGCCCAGGCTCAATTCGGCATTGGCCAGCAATTCCAGCAAATTGGCATTGGCGTAATTCAGCCGCACTTCGATCACACGCCCGGTCATGGCGCGGACATCGCGTATGGCCTTCAGATCCGGGGCCAGCGCCCCTTTATTTGCTGCCGCGATCCGCGTGCGCAGCAAGGCCGCTACCTGATCCGCCGTCACATCCTTTCCATTGCGCCACCGCGCGCTGCGCAGCCGGAAAATATAGCTTAAGGCGTCATCGGTCACGATCCAGCGTTCGGCCAAGGCGGGCACAATCCGCCCTTCGGCATCCTGGGTAACCAGCCCTTGTTCCGCCGCGTTACGAATCTGCCGCGCGGCCCAAGGCATATCGCTGCTGACCGGGGCAAAGGCCGCGTTGTTGCGCCCGATCAGCGACACGGTAACCGTCTCTTCCGCCCCGCCCGAACAGGCCGTCAGCACCGGGGCCAGCATCAGGGCCATCGCGGCAAGCGCGCTGCGTTTGATCCAAAAGGCGGGGGCGTTGGTCATCATCATCGCGTCGCCCGCGTTGCTGGCAAAGTCAAGCTGACGCTAGGGTGAACATTGCCCGGATTGTCATGCCAGCCGCCCAGACGCGGGCTGACCAAGGCGCGCGTCACATAATGCGTCAGCGGAATGATGGGCGCATCCTCCATCAATTGCTGGTCGATCCGGGCCATGGCCATACGGCGCTTTGCAGCATCGGGCTGGGCCAAAGCCTTCGCCAAAGCGGCGTCAAAGGCCGGGTTGCAATAGCCCGCGTAATTGCCGCCTTCCGATCCGCACACATGCACCGACAGGAAATTTTCGGGTGCAGGCCAATCGGCGATCCAGCCAGACCGCCCCATCTGATAATCGCCGCGTGACAGCGACGCGAAATGCAGGCTAGCCTCGGCATTCAGGATCGTTGCCTCCACGCCAATCTCGGCCCACATGCCCTCCAGCGCCACGGCAAAGCGGCGATGCTCTGCACTGGAATTGATCCGAAGTTCAAATCGCAAGGGCTTGCCCGGCCCATAGCCATGCTGGGCAAGCAACGCCTTGGCCACCGCGCGGCGCTTGGCGATGGGCCAGCTTGCCCAATCGGGGCGCAGGGCCTGCCCGTCCAGCAGGTCCGGCGGCACAACACCATAAGCGGGCGCAGGTGACAGCACTGACAATCGCGACGCCAGCCATTCCCGGTCCACCGCCATAGTCAGCGCACGGCGTATATCGACCTTGTCAAACGGCGCGCGGGCGGTGTTGAGCGCGTAATAATAGGTGCCAAGATACGGCCCGGATCGCATAGCGCCGCGCCGGTTCTCTTTCAACCACGCCGCGCGACTTTCCGGAAAATCGCTGGTCGTATCCGCCGCGCCAGACAGGAACAGGCGAAAACCTGCCAGATTGTCGTCCACCGGCCGCCAGATGATCGTGCCAATCGGCGCCTTGCCGCCGTGCCATGCCGGATTGCGCGCCAGCCGCACATGATCATTGAGCCGCCATTCGGCCAAGCGATAGGGGCCAGATGTCACCAAAGGCCGCTCAGCCGTCCATCCTGCCCCCTTGGCCTCTATCCGGTGCAGCGGCAACGCGCCCAAGGCGGGATGCGCCAACAGGGCAGGCAGGCCAGGCACGGGTTCATGCAGGCGGACGATGACGCGATTGTCGCTGCTGGCTTGCATATCGGCAATTGCGGCAAACAGCGCCTTGTGCGGCGAGGCTGTTTCGGGCGCATTCAGCCGCTGCCAGCCTTGCGCAAAGGTGCGGGCGGTGATCGGCTCTCCATCGGAGAAACGCAGATCGGGGCGCAGGCGAAATGTCCAAGTCCGGCCATCGGCAGACACGGTCCAGTCTTGCGCCAGACCGGCAACAGCCTCGCCGCGCCCATCAAAACGGGTCAGCCCTTCAAACTGATCGGCAGCAACGCGGGTGCCCGCCAGATCGCTGATCGTCTGGGGATCAAGCCCGCGAATTTCGGCATCGGCCAAGCGCACAATCCGGTCTGGCCCCGGCGCAATTTCGCTTGTCTCCTTGCTGCCACATCCGCACAGGACCAGTAAAAGCGCAAGGGCGAGGCCGCGCAGCATCTATCGATGCCCGGCCAGCGCCTTTTGGCGGCGGCGCTGCACCGATGAGCCAAGGCCCAACGATTCTCGATATTTGGCCACCGTCCGCCGCGCGATATCAAAGCCCTTGGCATTGAGCAGATCGACCAACGTATCATCGGACAGGATTTTCTTTGGCTCCTCGGCATCTATCAACGCCTTGATCTGCGCCTTCACCGCCGATGCCGATACTGCTTCGCCACCATCGGCAGAGGCAATGGCGCGGGTGAAGAAATATTTGAGCTCATAAGTGCCGCGCGCGCAGGCCAGATATTTGTGGCTGGTCACCCGGCTGACGGTCGATTCGTGCATCGATATCGCATCGGCCACCTGGCGCAGCGTCAGGGGCCGCAAATGCTCGACCCCACGCCGGAAAAACGCATCCTGCTGTTTCACGATCTCGCTGGCAACTTTCAAGATGGTGCGCTGCCGCTGATCCAGCGCGCGCACCAGCCAATTGGCATCGGCCAGTTTCTCATTCAGCCAGCCCTTGGCCGCCTTGTCGTCCACATCGCGGGTCATTTCGGTATAATATTGGCGATTGACGATCAGGCGCGGCAGCGTATCGGCGTTGATTTCAATCGCCCAGCCTGCCGCCGTCTGCCGCACGAACAGATCGGGCGTCACCGCCGCCGAAGCCTCTCCGCCGAAACGCAGGCCGGGGCGCGGATCATAGGCGCGCAGTTCGGCGATCATATCGGCCAGATCCTCGTCATCGACTCGGCACAGGCGTTTCAATTGCGGCAAGGCCCCGCGCGCCACCAGATCGAGATTGGCAATCAGCCGCTGCATGCACGGATCATAACGATCCGCCTCGCGCGCCTGTATGGCGAGACATTCGGCCAGATTACGCGCGCCAACCCCCGAAGGATCGAGCGACTGCACCGCCGCCAAGCCATCCTCAACCAGCCCCAAGGGCACGTCCAAGGCATGACTCAGCTCGATCAGATCGATGGTGCAATAGCCTGCATCATCCAGATTATCGATCAACTGGCGGGCAATGGCCAACACCGCGCCATCCGCCGCCATCGCAATCTGGGCGTGCAAATGTTCAGACAGCGTAACCGGCGGGGTCAGCCGCGCCTCAAGCCCTGAATCTTCGCCATCGAAATTGCCACCGCCGCCAATGCCATCCAGCCGCAGCGATCCATCCAGCCCCGCACCATCGGCCAAGCCCTGAGCTTGGGGCGCATCGACCGCGCAATCATGCTGAAACAGATCGGCGCTGCTGGAAATATCCAGCGGGCTATCCATCGCGTCCTGTGTACGGCTGATCGCCTCGGCGCTGTCGGCGCTGCCATCGCTGAAATTGCCCTGTGGCGCGCCATCATCGCCGCCAAAATCCTGAAGCGAGAAATCGGGTTCGCCCGGCGGTTCAGCCCCCGGCCCATCGCCATTGTTTTCGCCAATGTCGAGCAGGGGATTCTGGTCCATCGCATCGGCAATGAATGCTTCAACTTCCAGATTCGACAAAGCCAGCAAGCGGATCGCCTGCTGCAATTGCGGCGTCATCACCAGCGACTGGCTTTGCCGCAGGTCGAGCCGTGGCCCCAGCGCCATGGCTCAGCCGGTGTGGGCGGTCAGGCCTGCCATGCCCACGCCCCCCATATCGGCCAATCTGGCATCAAAGCGAAAACCCCTCGCCCAGATACAGGCGGCG
>JBGSTI010000500.1:0-1998 GCA_041736605.1 Sphingomonadaceae bacterium | reverse complement strand
AGCTGACCCCGCCCTTGGGCGTGTTGCAGGATAAGGGGTTCAAGGTCGCTTTGGTCACCGATGGCCGCATGTCGGGCGCCAGCGGCAAGGTGCCCGCCGCGATCCATTGCTGCCCCGAAGCGCTGAACGCCGGGCCGCTGGCCAAGCTGCGCGATGGCGATGTGGTGCGTGTGGATGCGGTTGCCGGGCATCTGAGCGCCTTGGTCGATGACGCGACATGGGACGCGCGCGATCTGGCCAGCACGCCAATGGAGCATGCCGGAACGGGCCGCGAATTATTTGCCCTGATGCGCGCGCATAGCGATAATGCCGAACATGGTGCCTCTGCCATGCTGAGCGCCGCCGGTCTGTAAGATAGAATAAACCAAGCGAGAAGATGGCCTGATGCCCAAACAGATTGTCACAGCCGATATCGGCGGAACCCATGCCCGTTTTGCTCTGGCCGATATAGACGGCGGCAAGGTGGTCCATCTGGGCGAACCGGTCACCCTGAAATGCGCCGAACATGCCAGCCTGCAAACCGCGTGGGAGGCTTTTGGCGAAGCGATTGGCACGCCCTTGCCCCGCGCCGCCGCCATTGCGCTGGCGACGCCAATCGTCGGCGACGTTTTGAAAATGACCAACAATCCGTGGGTCATCCGCCCGGCGCTGATCAACGAGCGCCTGAATGTGGATGATTGGGTGCTGGTCAATGATTTTGCCGCTGTCGGCCATGCGGTGCAGAATTGCGCGGGCGATCAGTTCACGCATCTGTGCGGGCCTGATGGGCTGTTGCCCGAAACCGGCATGATCTCGGTCATCGGCCCCGGCACTGGGCTTGGCGTTGCGCAGCTTTTTCGCACCAGCAGCGATTATCACGTCATCGCCACAGAGGGCGGGCATGTCGATTATGCGCCGCTTGATTCCATTGAAGATTCGGTGCTGGCCCGCCTGCGCAAACAGTTCACCCGCGTATCGGCAGAGCGCGTGGTCGCTGGCCCCGGCATTGTTGCGATTTACGAGGCGCTGGCAGCCCTTGAAGGCCGCGCGGTGGCGAGCGAGGATGACAAGACGATCTGGGGCCGCGCGCTGGATGGCAGCGACAGCCTGGCCTCTGCCGCGTTTGACCGCTATTGCCTCGCCTTGGGCGCTGTATCGGGCGATCTGGCCTTGGCGCATGGGGCTAGCGCAGTGGTGATTGCGGGAGGCCTTGGCGCACGCATTGCGCACCGGCTGATCGAAAGCGGATTTGACCAAAGGTTCGTGGCCAAGGGCCGTTTCCAGCATCTGATGGAAACGATCCCTGTGAAACTGATCACCCATCCCCAGCCCGGCCTATTTGGCGCAGCAGCCGCGTTTGCGCAGAAATATGGCTAGGCTTTAATTTTCGGACCTGCGCTGTCCGTCAGGCTTTTTCGTTTTTGCGCTTGCCCGTCTGATCGCGGCGTTCGCATCCCGCATGGCAGGCCTTGGGGCAACAGCCATTATCGCCGGGCTTGGGTTCGGCGGGAGCGCCTTTCATCGGGATTTTCACGACGATCCCCGGCTGGCCACACGTGCTGATCGGCAGGCCATTCTCGCCCGCTTGCAGCGGCGGCATCGGCACGGCCAGCGCCAGCGCGCCCAGCATCAGGAACCAGCGCGGATTCATGCAGGTTCATCCTCATCATCGATCAATATACGCAAAGCCGCGCCATCCAGATCATCGAACTGGCCATGATTGATCGACCATAGAAACGCCGCCAGACCCAGCAGGCCCAGCCCCAATGCAATCGGGATCAATAGGGCAAGGCCGGTCATGCGCCGTCGCTCCTGCCATCTTTGGCGTCATCCGCCACGCGCGCCAATCGCAGCGAATTGGCGACCACAATGATGGACGACAAGGACATGGCAAGCGCCGCGATCAACGGCGTCGCCAGCCCCGCAATGGCAATCGGCACCGCCAGCACATTATAGCCAATGGCCAGCACGAAATTCTGTTTCACCACCCGCCGCGTCGCCCGCGCGGTGCGGATGGCG
>JBGSTI010000478.1:0-16059 GCA_041736605.1 Sphingomonadaceae bacterium | reverse complement strand
GCGCATCTGTTTTGGTCGGCAGGCGATTTTGGCCAGGCGCGGCAATGGGTCGAGGAGATGGAGGAGCATCGCCGCGATGCGGAGCGGCAAAGGCTGACAGCGCTGTCGGGGCTGGTGGAAACCGCCGGGTGCCGCCGCGCGGTGCTGCTGCGCCATTTTGGCGAGAGCCCGCCGGAAATCTGCGGCAATTGCGACAATTGCCTGTCGCCGCCCGCGACGGTGGATGTCAGCCAGCTGGCGCAGAAATATCTGTCCGCCGTTTATCGCACCGGGCAAAGCTTTGGCACCGGCCATGTCGAAGCGGTGCTAACCGGGCGCAAGCTGGAGCGGGTGGAGGCGCGCGGCCATGATCAGCTATCGGTGTTTGGGATTGTTGATGATGCGGAGGCGCGACTGCTCAAGCCTGTATCGCGGGCGCTGCTGGTGCGCGAGGCGCTGGTCACCAACGAACATGGCGCGCTGATGATGGGGCCGCAGGCGCGGGGCATCCTGCGCGGCGAAGAAAGCATCATCCTGGCTGATCCGCCGCGCCGCGAAAAACGCGCCAAAAAGGGCCAGGCTGCCAATCCGGTCGATGATCCGCTGTTCGATGCGTTGCGTGCCTGTCGCCGCCGTTTGGCGCAGGAAAACGATGTGCCGCCCTATGTGATTTTCCACGACAGCACGCTGCGCGAAATGGCTGAACTGCGCCCCACCAGTCTGGCCGCGATGGGCCGTGTGTCCGGCATCGGTCAGCGCAAGCTGGAAGCCTATGGTGAGGACTTTATCGCGGCCATTGTGCCTTTCGCCTGAGCGGGTGACTGGCCTGCTTCAGTTTACGCTGATGCGCGGCCCTGTGGCAAAACGGGACAGCCCCAAATTGGGCTAGACGGCGCATGGACTTGCACGGGTAATTCTGGTCACCATGCCACCTAACCATCCGCAATTCAGGCCATTTCGTGACGCATTTTGACAGACCGTCCCCGGACCGCATGACGCTTGGCGCGGTGGCGTTGCTATGCCTGATCGCGGCTGCTCTGGGCTTTGTCGGTGGACAGCGGCTGGGCGGCGGCATGATCGGATTGGTGCTATTGGCGCTGTTGCTGGGGGCCGGCGCTTTGTGGCTGTTGCTGCATCATTTGACGGCAGTGCGCGATTCCAGCGCAGAGGCCGCGCGCTCTGGCCAGACAATCGCTCAGGATGCGGCAGACCGGCAGTTGCGCGCTTATGTCGGTCCGCAAGCCGCGCATTATCACCTCGCCATTCATGCAGATGGCAGCGGCGCGCTGACCGTCTCGGTCGAGATGGAAAATCACGGACAAACCCCGGCGCAGGATTATTGCAATATGGGTGGCCTGTTTGGCAGTGCGATGCCGTGGCAGAATAACCAGATCCTTGATCTGTCTGGTCCCGGCCATGTGTTGTTTCCAGGGATGAAAAGCTTTATTCACCTCGCCCTGCCGCTTCAGTCCGCCGATTTGCAGGCCTTTGCCTCCGGGCAGCTGGGCTTTGTGGTGATTGCCGCCGCCCGCTATCGCGATCATCGCAATGTGCCGCGCACCAGCCGCACCGAATTTCGCATCCATCGCGATATGCCGCCCATGCGGATGGAAAGCCATCAGGGCGCGCTGGCCGTGCATAATGGCGAGGCGGATTGATCCCGTTTATCCAGTGTCACAGGAAATGACTTTTCCCATGGCCCCTTCCTGCTAACATCCCTCATCGCGCTATATTGCGGGTCGCAAAAATGTTGAGGATTTTATGCGGAAATTGACAGCAGCGGTCGCTTTGTCGGCTTTGGTGCTTACCGGATGCGGGGGCGGTTCTTCGGGCGGCACCGGCGGCGGGACAGTGGTTTTGCCGACACCCACGCCAACACCAACGCCCAGCCCCAGCAGCGCCACATGCTCGCTCGCCAACCGCCAGAATTTCGTGCTCAGCACCATGAACGAATGGTATCTGTTCCCTGAAACCCTGCCCGCCAATACGGCCGCTGGGGCGACCGAAACGCTCGACGACTATATCGACCGGTTGACCGCGACGGCGCGTTCACAAGGGCGGGACCGGTTTTTCACCTATTTGACCTCCATTGCCGAGGAAAACGCCTTTATTACTAGCGGGTCCAGCGCCGGTTTCGGGGTGCGGCTGGGCACGGACAGCACTTCGACGCGCCTGTTCGTGGTGGAGGCGTTTGAGGGCGCACCCGCGCTGACGGCCGGGATTGACCGGGGCGACGAGATTGTCGCGATCGGCACCAGCGCCGATAATCTGCGCACGATCAACGAAATCGTCAGCGCCGATCAGGCCAATGGCCTGTCCAACGCGCTTGGCCCCAGCGATCCCGGCGTTACCCGCGTGTTGCGCGTTTCGGGCGCCTCAGGGGTGCGTAACGTGACGGTGACCAAGGCTGATTTCAATCTGATACCTGTGTCCAGTCGCTATGGCGCGCAGATCATCGAGGCCGATGGCAAGAAAATCGGCTATCTCAATTTGCGCACTTTTATCGGGTCTGCCGATGATCAGTTGCGTAATGCGGCGGCCAATTTCCGTGCGCAGGGCGTCACCGAGTTCATTATCGATCTGCGCTATAATGGCGGTGGCCTGGTATCGACGGCAGAGATTTTCGGCGACCTGCTGGGCGGTGGGCGTTCCAGCCGCGATGTGTTTTCGCAAACGCGATTCCGTCCGTCCAAGTCCGTCAATGATGATGTGCATAATTTCGTGCCGACATCGCAATCGGTCTCGCCCACCAAAATCGCCTTCATCACCAGCGGCGGCACGGCATCGGCCAGCGAGCTGGTGATCAACGGCATGGCCCCCTATCTGGGCAGCAATATCGCGATTGTCGGCAGCAACACCTTTGGCAAGCCAGTGGGTCAGGTGGCGATTGACCGCGCGGCCTGTGACGACCGGTTGCGCGTCGTGGCGTTCTCGACCGGCAACGCCAATAACCAGTTCAATTATTTCGACGGACTGGCCAGCCTGATCACCAACAATTGCCAGGCGGGCGATGATTTCAGTTTCCAGCTGGGCGATCCGCGCGAAGCTTCGGTCAAACAGGCGATTGATTTCCTGGGCGGGCGCAGCTGCACGCCGATGGCCAGCAGCCAGCGCAGCGCGGCGGCGACTCGTGAATTTGCGGTTGGCAGTCGCCGGACGCAGTTGATTGCGCCCATACGGCCTAACGCGCCACAACGCGAGGTGCCGGGGCTGTTTTGATTGGGCGATGCTGTGTACCCCGGCGAAAGCCGGGGCCCAGTTCCGGCGTTGCTGCTGGACCCCGACTTTCGTCGGGGCACGATTCTGACCCCAATCGGGCTTAGCACAAACAAAAACGCCGCAACCGGGGGGTGGTTGCGGCGTCAGGTTGGCGCGTCAGAATGTGGGGGGTCCAGAAGGGACGCGCTTATGAATATGTTTGAAAATACTTAGCTGTTGCAGGCCGAAATTGCTTCAGCATCAAAGGCTTCGCCCTTGGCGGTGAAGCTGGCCACGCTACCCATTTTGCGCGACAGACGGGCGCAGACATTTGCGGGGCGCGCCGTGGTCTTGGCGGCAACGCAGCTGGTGCCTTCGCATTTCCACACAACGCCCTGCACCACTTCAACTGTCTTTTCGACAGGGGCGGACAGTTCAGCCGAATAGAAAGCGGCGCTCTTGCCCGGCTGGGCATTGGCGCTGGAAGCGAAAAGAGCAGCGACCGCGAGGACGCCAATACGAAGTGCCTGGGGGGTGTTCATGATATGTGTTCCTTCTTCTCGGTTCGCAACTTGCTGCCGAAAGGGGAGAGGGCAGATACCAGTTGCGAATCGCTACATAATGGAATAGGTATCATTTCGCAACTGGTTTTCGAAAAAAAGTTGCAGATCAGGATGCATGGCGCGATGATGGTCAAAATCATGGCAGCCAGTCATGGGGTGGTTTCGCATTCTTGCGAATGCCGCTGCCCCTTGGCTGAACCGGGCATCAATGTCCATGCTGGCGAAAGAAAGAGGATCATAATGGGCCATTTGCGCGAATCGCTGGCAGACTGTCTGGCTTGCGGCCTGCCCAAGGCATTGGAAACCATGGGAGAACGCTGGGCGTTCATGATTCTGCGCGCGTCCTTCAATGGCGTCCATCATTTTGAGGAATTTCTGGAGGAGCTGGGCATTGCCCGCAACATCCTGTCCAACCGGCTGACCCGTCTGGTGTCGAGCGGCATTTTGAAGCGTGCGCCATGCGGCGATGATCGGCGCAAGATCGAATATCGGCTCACCGAAAAGGGCATGGACCTGTTGCCCACCATGATCGCTCTGCGCCAATGGGGTGAGAAATGGGAATCGGGTGTCCCGTCCAATCCGGTGCTGGTTGATGAACGTGATCGCCGCCCGATTCGCAATGTCACGATCCGCGCCCATGATGACCGGGTTTTGGGACCGCAGGATCTGTGTTGGGCCGATGTACGCGATCTGCAATCGGTCGATCATGATGGTGAAGTGCGTAAGCTGGCCTAGGGTCAGGCCCTAATACCATTTCTTAACGCTGCTTGGTTAACGGTGGGATTACAATTCCCGCGTCGCGTTCAACCCAAGGATCAGGCAGCCGCCATGTATCGCAATTTTGCCCTGGCCATATTGGCAATTGCCGCCATCTTTGCCGTTCTGTCTGACAATGTGACAGGCGCCGTCAAAGGCACGGCATCCGATTCAAAACCCGAAATCGCCAAGGCAGAGGCCGCGCCGCCTCCTGTTCAGGTCGCCGATTCCGGCGATGGCGAAGAGGTTGATCCATGGGCCGATGATGATTTCGGCGCGCCGATGGTCGATGGCAGCGAACCCGATCAGGACACCGATGAAAAGGAACTGGCCAGCATGGCAGCCCCTGGCGGCGACCAGTCCGATGAAGAAATCGAAATTGCCGCGCCGCGCGAACGCCCTGCCGGTGCCAAATCAACCGAAAAGGCCAAAGAGGCCGTCGAGAGCGGCCTGCGAGAGGCACGGGCGGAGAACATGGCCCGCCCTATTGAGCCGGGAGGCGCTATCCGGATCGGTTCACCCGACGAGGGCTAGGCCCTATTTTACCGGCATCAGATTGAGTGTGGCCAGCACCATCGCTTCGCTGGCCGTGGCAATCACCTTTTCCGCATCGGGGGCCCAATAGGGGCTGTGCAGCGACGGCAAATCACGCTTTTCGCGCTGGGCCGCTTCATATTCGGCCTGGGGCACACCGCCCACCCAGAAGATCAGGATTTGCACATTGTCTGGATCAGCCCGGCGGAACTGGCTGAAATCCTCGCCGCCCATGACCGCTGGCACCTGATTGACTCGGCCTTCGGGGAAACTGGCCCTGAAAATCGCGGCCATGCGTTCGGTGAGTTCGGGATCATTGAACGTCGCAGGCGTGAACGTATCGTCGATGGTCACTTCGGGCATGCGATCTTCGGGGATGCCCGCCGCAATCGCCTCGCCCTTGGCGATGCGCGCAATGCCATCAAGCAGCATCTTGCGTGTTTCATCGGAATAGCTGCGAACGGTCAAAAGCAATGTCGCCTCGTCCGAGATTATATTGTGCTTTGACCCGCCCTGAAAGCTGCCGACAGTCACCACGGCGGAATCCTGGGGGTTCAATTCGCGGCTGATCAGGGTTTGCAGACGCATGACAATCGCCGCGCCCAGCACCACCGGATCGCGGGTGGTGTGCGGATAGGCGCCATGGCCGCCCACGCCGCGCACGCGAACATTGACGCTATCGACATTGGCCAGGGCAAAGCCCGGCGTATAGCCGATCTGCCCTGCGGGAAACTGCGCCGCATCGTGGAAACCGATGACATAATCGGGCTTGGGGAAACGGCTATAAAGCCCATCATCCAGCATCGCCTTGGCCCCCGAACCGATTTCCTCGGCGGGTTGCAGGATCATCACCAATGTGCCCGACCATTGGCTTTTGCGCGCCACCAATTGCCGTGCGGTGGCAACCCAGCCGGTCATGTGCGTATCATGGCCGCAGGCGTGCATGACGCCGGTTTCGGTACCAGTCGACGGGCTGATCGCACGGACTTTCGAGGCATAGGCCAGGCCGGTTTGCTCCACAACGGGCAGGCCATCCATATCGGCGCGGATCATCACCGTTGGCCCATCGCCATTGCGCAGCACCGCGACAACGCCGGTCTGGCCGACCTTTTCCGTCACGGTAAAGCCCAGCCGCCGCGCCTCTTTGGCCAGCTTTGCAGCGGTGTTGACCTCTTGAAAGCTGAGTTCCGGATTGGCGTGCAGATCGCGATAGAGGTTAAGCAGATCGGGCATATCGGCGGCGATGGCAGCGCGCAGATCGCCGCTTGCCTGTGCAGCAGCGGGCAACGGGGAAAGCATGCACGCCGCCCCGATGGCCATACCTCTCAAAAGTCCTGAAATCCGTGCCTTACCCATGATCCTGCCCCGTTGCTGGTCTGATTGGTTGATGCCATCAGGCTAGCAACGGGGCGGGGATTTGCAAGCGTTAGCGAACCGGTTGCAGGTCCATGATCGTGATATCGGCTTCGGCTGATGGTGCGGGAAACAGAATGCGCCAGCGTTTCGCCCCGATCCGTTCGACGCGGCCTGCCTCATCCCGGTCGGCATCGCTGCCATAGGGCATGACCTCGGTTTCATCGGCCAATTGCATCGTGCCCAGAAGCACGTCATGGCTTTTGTCGCCGGGATAGATATGGCCAATCACCCGCTGTGATCCGGTGCGTTTTGTGAACGCGGTGCGACCCTTGATGGTTTTCACGTCACAGCGAAAATAATCATAAGCGATGAATTGCAGAAACTCGCCGCCCAATTTGCTGACATTACAGCGATATCGGCCATCGGGGATCGGCGCGTGGCGATAGGTGGCGTCAACTCGGTACAGCACGCCGCCATTGGTCAGATCGACGCCATAGTCATTGTCGATGGCCTTGGCCCGTGCCTGTTCAAAGACGCTGCGCCAATTGTCCAGCCGCTCTTGATCGCGCGGCAGGGTTAAGCCGCGCCAACTATCAACCATGCCATCTTCGGCCATCAGCGATGTGCCGCTGCCAAGCAGAGCCAGCGCGGCGAGCGAAGCCAATATCCGGCGGCTCATTCTGCGGTCCACCCGCCATCGACCGACAGATTGGCGCCGGTGATGTTCGCCGCCTCGTCGCGGCACAGGAACAGCGCCATCGCTGCCACCTGCTCTGGCGTCACGAACTGCTTTGTCGGCTGTTTGGCCAGCAGCACATCGTTGATCACCTGATCGCGTGTCAGGCCACGCGCTTTCATTGTATCGGGAATCTGGCCTTCGACCAAAGGCGTCCACACATAGCCGGGGCTGATGCAATTGGCGGTGATGCCACTTGTCGCCAGTTCCAGCGCCAGCGATTTGGTAAAGCCCGCAAGGCCATGTTTGGCTGCCACATAGGCGCTTTTGAACGGCGATGCGGTGAGCGAATGCGCTGATGCGGTTTGGATGATGCGGCCCCATTTGGCGCGCTTCATATGCGGAATGGCCAGACGGCTGGTGTGGAACGCGCTGGTGAGGTTGAGCGCAATGATCAGATCCCATTTTTCCAGCGGAAATTCCTCCACCGGGGCAACATGCTGGGTTCCGGCATTGTTAATCAGGATATCCACCCCGCCCAGTTCCGCCTCAGCGCGGGTAAACAAGGTGGCGATGGCATCGGCGCTGGTCATGTCTGCGCCATCATAGAGCGCCTTGCCGCCGCTGGTCGCTTCGAGAGCAGCGCGCTCTGCCTCAATCGCGGCTGCATCGCCAAAGCCATTGATGATAACATTCGCGCCTTGTGCGGCCAGGGCCTTGGCATAAGCGAGGCCAATGCCCGATGTGGAGCCGGTGATGAGCGCGGTTTTGCCTTTAAGGAACATGGGGTAAGACATCCTTTGCTGTTGAAATTCTAATCGCCAAGGTCAAACGCAGCCGTGCGACCATTGGCGATATTCTTGGCCAGCACATCGCCGTGCAGCACTGATTGGCGCACCGCGTCACGGCCCTGCCGCCAATTGTCGCGGCTGGTCTGGCTGGAAAATTCAAAATCGCGCGCGCCGGTCTGCCAGGCGCGCGATTTGTAAATCAGATGGACGACATTGACCGCGTGGTCGCTAACCGCTGCGCGCAGCGCCGCAACATCAGGATCATTATCCATGCCCTTGGGCAGCTTGGCCAGCAAGCGGCGGATCGTTTCATGCTCGCGGCGCTGGCGGATATATTGATCGGTCACCTGCCGGGTGCGGCTGGAAAAACGGATATCCTTTTCGCGGCTCCACACATCGCTCAATTCCTGGGGCAGTGGCCCGGCGGCGGGGAACAGATCGACTTGGAATACCAGCATGTCGCTGGCCGGCTGGTTCTCGATGATATAGCCCAAGGGCGTATTCGATACGATGCCGCCATCCCAATAATGACGGCCATCGATTTCCACGGCGGGAAAGCCCGGCGGCAGCGCACCCGATGCCATGATGTGGCGCACATCGATGCGCACATGCTGTCCGCCGCCGTCCAGCCCCTCGGCGCGATTGTCAAAAAATACGAAATTGCCGCTTTCCACATCGACCGCGCCGATGGAGACGCGCACCGGCCCGTCATTGAGCAGATCCCAATCGACCAGATCGTTGAGCGTCTTGGCTAAGGGTTGGGTGTCGTAAAAGCTTACCGATTCGGCACTGCCCTTGGGGGCCATGAAAGGCGGCGTCCAGTTGGGCCGGAAAAAGCCGGGAACGCCAAAGGTCGCAATCGCGCCTGCGGACCATAGATGCGCCCATTCGCGCACCATGTCATTTTCAGGCAGGATGAAACCGGGCAGGCCGCCCGTGGCGATTTTCCAGAATGCCTTGATCGCTGCCACCCGTTTTTCGGGTGGATTGCCTGCGATCAACGCGGCATTGACTGCGCCGATGGAAATCCCCGCGACCCAGCCGGGGCGGATGGCGTTCAATTCCAGCTCTTCAAACACGCCGCCCTGATAGCTACCCAAAGCGCCGCCACCCTGTAGCACCAGCGCCACGCAGGGCGGCAAAGGCAGGGGCTCATGGCGGTCGCCGCTGGCATGGATGGTCTGGGATGCGGGCATGGAATAGCCTTTTTACGAATATGCGACTTTGCCTTCGGCCAAATGCCCTTTACAATCAACTGGCAACTGGCGTCAGATTTGGCTGACAATGGTGAGTTTACATGAACAACAGGGGTAGCCAATGCGTCTCGATGATTATGATCGCGGCATTCAGGTCGAGGATCAGCGCGGCATGCGCGGGCGCATGGGTGGCCCCGGCGGCAAGATTGGCTGTGGCAGCCTGATCATCGCGATCATCGCGGCTTTGGTATTCGGCGTCGATCCGGCGCAAATGCTGGGCCAGTTGGAACAGGGCCAGGTGCAAACCGATCCAGCGGCCAGTGGCGGCAAGACGCTGGAGGAAAGCTGCTCGATCGATCAGGCCAGCCGCGAGGCGTGCAACACCTTAAGCTCGCTCGATCAGACCTGGGCCAGCCTGTTTCAAGAGGCGGGCGAACGCTATGCGCGCCCCAAGCTGGTCTTCTATTCGCAGGCTGGGCAATCGGGCTGTGGCGCGGCGCAATCGGCGATGGGGCCGTTCTATTGCCCCGCCGATCAGGGCATCTATCTCGACACCGATTTCTTCCGCGAAATGGAACAGCGGCTGGGCGCGTCGGGCGATTTTGCCCGCATGTATGTGGTTGCGCATGAAATGGGCCATCATATCCAGACGATAACGGGCACCGCAGATCAGGTGCGTGCGGCGCAATCGCGGGCCAGCCAGGCCGAAAGCAACGCCTATCAGGTGCGCATGGAATTGCAGGCCGATTGCTATGCCGGGGTTTGGGCGGCGAAAAATGCCAGCCGGGTGGAACCGGGCGATGTTGAGGAGGGGATGAAAGCCGCGCACTCCATTGGCGATGACACGTTGATGCGCAGCGCCGGACGGCGGCCAGTCGAAGAAGCGTTCACCCATGGCAGCAGCGAACAGCGCATGCGCTGGTTGCGGGTGGGTTTGCAGACCGGCGATCCCAATCGCTGCAACACGTTTGGCACCGATCAGTTATAAGCGCGGCAACAGACCTTCGCTTCATCGCGGAACCGGGGCGCTTGGTGGTGCGTATCAGGCAGGTACAATCCCCTGAAATATGATGGAAATCCGCCATGCTGACCGTCTCTGCGCCTAAAGCCCGCTTGCCATGGGCGCTTGCTGCCATGGTGGGCCTGATGATGACCAGCCCGGCGCACGCCCAATATCGCCCCGGCGCGCAGGACCAGAGCGATCCCGAAATGGTGGGTGATGTCGCCACAACGCCGCTGGAAGATTTGAACCTGAAGGGTGACAAGATTCCACCGGTTTTGCAAAGCGCGCTGGTCGATCCCTATGGCATGGCTGGCATCCGCAAATGCGCATCGATTATCGGCGCGGTCGGCGAACTGGACGCTGTGCTTGGCCCTGATTTCGACGTGCCCGTTGACGCTGACGTCGATGATAAAAGGCGCGGCACGGTGGGCCGGATCGGCAAACGCTTGGTCGGCGGCCTGATCCCGTTCCGGGGGCTGGTGCGCGAAATCAGCGGCGCGGCAGAGCGGGACCGCAAGATGCAGGAAGCGATCTATGCCGGGGTCACACGCCGTGCCTTTCTAAAGGGTCTGGGCCAGCAGCGAGGTTGCAAAGCCCCTGGTCGCCCCGCGCCCATAGCCGCGCCAGGCTGGACGGAGTAAACCAAATGGCCCTTGCTGTACTCCGGCGCAGGCCGGAGTCGTGGCGATGAAGACCAAAGCCAGCCCATCAACGCCACCGCTCCGGCCTGCGCCGGAGCACAAATGCGGTCGGCCAGTGCCATATGTCATTGACCTGACGCCCCGCTGCGTCATGATGCGCCTTATGGGGGGACATGGCGCTATCGCCTGTCTCATGGCTAAGGGAAGGCATATCTATGAATGGAAACCAAAATCCGGGCGGCGGATTTGATCTTAATCGGCCGACGATCATCAGCCTGTTATATCTGTCCAGCTTCTTTGTCGGGGTCACCGGCATTGTTGCGTTGTTTCTGGCGATCATCTGGAAAGGCGAACCGAGCGATCCTTGGATGAGCTCGCATTACCAATATCATATCAATACCTTCATCATTGGCCTTGTCGGGTCGATTGTCGGCATTGTCCTGTCGATTGTGCTGATCGGCTTTTTGGTGCTGATTGCGATTGCGGTGCTGGTCATCGTGCGCTGCGTCAAGGCGCTGATCGCAGCCCAGCGGCATGAGGCGATGCCCAATCCATCATCCTGGACAGTTTGATCTAACAGTTCGGCCCCTGCCCTTTATGCGATTTGCATGGGGCGTGGGGCCGGGCTAGTTTGGTCCAATGAAACTATCCGATTGCCATAATGTCGCGGATTTCCGCGAGCTGGCCCGCCGCCGCCTGCCCTATCCGGTGTTTCATTACATCGATGGCGCGGCGGATGATGAGCGTACCAAAGCGCGCAACACCGCGTCTTTTGATGATTGCGATCTGATCCCTTCGGTTCTGGCCGGGGTGGAGCAGGTGGACATGCGCTGCACGGTGATGGGCAAACAAGTGGCGATGCCGCTTTTCCTGTCACCTACCGCGCTGCAACGGCTGTTTCACTGGCAGGGTGAGCGGGCTGTGGGTGCAGCGGCGCAGGCTTTTGATACATGGTTCGGCATTTCCTCGCTCGCTACGGTGAGCATCGAGGAAGTGGGCGCGATGATTTCCAGCCCCAAGCTGTTCCAGCTTTATGTCCATAAGGACAAGGGGCTGAACCGGTCGATGATCGAACGGTGCAAGGCCGCGAATTTCGATGCTATTGCGCTGACAGTTGACACGATTGTCGGCGGCAATCGCGAACGCTGCCTGCGTAGTGGCTTTACCTCGCCCCCGCGCCTGACGCCGCAATCGGCGATCAGCTTTGCCGCCAATCCGGCATGGACGCTCAACTATCTGTTCCGCGAAAAATTCGCGCTCCCCAATCTGGCGACACACGTCAATCAGGGCAGCAATGTCGCGATTTCGGTGGCGGATTATTTCAACACCATGCTCGATCAGTCGATGGACTGGAAAATGGCTGAGGACATCCGCAAGGACTGGGGCGGTCAGTTCTGCCTGAAAGGCATCATGTCCGCTGACGACGCCCGCCGCGCCATCGATATCGGGGCCACCGCGATCATGGTTTCGAACCATGGCGGGCGGCAGCTGGATGGCAGCCGCTCCCCCTTTGATCAGCTGGCGGAAATTGTCGACGCGGTTGATGGCCGGATCGACGTGATCTGCGACGGCGGCATCCAGCGCGGCACCCATGTGCTGAAGGCGCTGTCATTGGGCGCGACGGCGTGCTCAGGCGGGCGGCTCTATCTTTATGCGTTGGCCGCCGCCGGACAGGCCGGGGTGGAACGCACTTTGGGCAATTTGCGCGCTGAGATTGAGCGGGGCATGAAATTGATGGGAGCGAAATCGCTCAGCGATCTGGGGCCGGGCAATTTGCGCTGGCGGTGATGCGCCATCTTTGCCCACCCCGCTGCGACTAACAAGCAAGCTTGTAAGTCACGCTGCCCCTCCCGCAAGCGAGAGGGGATTACGCTCATTAGACATTCCCGCTTGCGGCCTCTATCTATCCTAATCTCCCCCCCAGCTTGCGGGAGGGGCCGGGGGTGGGCCTGTTCGATGGCCACAACAAAGCACCCACGAAAAAGGGGAGGGGTGTTGCCACCGCCTCCCCTTTTCTATCTGAAGGCCCGCAAAATCGGGGCCAACCAGCTGGATCAGCCGTTCAGCTTGTCCTTGACAGCCTTGGCCACCGTGAAGCCCAGCTTGCGCGAAGCAGCAATCTTCATCGGTTCGCCCGTTGCCGGGTTGCGGCCGTCACGGGCCGGGCTGTCCTTGACCTTGAACTTGCCAAAGCCGGGGACCGAAACTTCTTCGCCCTTGGCGGCAGCTTCAGTGATTGCAGCGAACACGCCGTCAACCATCTTCTTTGCGTCTGCCTTGGTCACGCCATGGGCGCTGGCAATCTGATCAGCGATGTCGCTGGTATTCATAATCGTTCTCCTGAAGTGAGCGGGGATACAACCCGCCTGTATTCCGCTTAACCGCCCGGATTCGCGCGGTCAATTCCATCCAAGCCCTGAAATGGGGGTTTTACACATGCTGATGCTGTATTTTGCCGCATTACCGGGCTGGCGTTGCCGTCATGCAGCGTTGACCAGCACCGATTGGCTGTTCATCATGGTGGGGCCATAGGCGGTCAGGAACGCGACATCGGCGGCATCGCGGCCAATGCCGATCTTGGCCATCGCCCCTTCCTTGGCCATGCCGGTGGCGTCGACCAGATGCCATTCGCCACCCAGAAACACTTCGGCCACCGCGTGGAAATCCTGTGGCTCGACGCCCAGAGCATAGACGCTGGCGATCCGCGCCGGAATGCCGCAGGCGCGCACCAACGTGATCAGCACATGGGCAAAATCGCGGCACACGCCCTGCCGCCGCGTAAAGGTTTCCACCGCTGTGGTATCGCAATTGCTGACACCGGGCACATAGGCGATGTGCTGGTTGATCCAGTCGCGCATTGCCATCACCAGCGCGCCGCCCTCAAGCCCCGCAAATTCGCCTGATACGAACGATTGGAACTGGCCCGACGGGCAATAGCGCGATTCCATCAGATATTGCACCGTCTCTCCGGGCAGCTGATGCGGCGGCACGCGGTCCAGGCCCAGGCAATTATCGACCAGCCGGTTGATATTGACCACGGCATCATATTCGACCTGCATCGGCCCATCCATGCGCACCCAGATGCGATCCCCGATCATGTCGATGGCGGGCACACGGGCGAAATGCAGGCAATTGGCGACGCTGATATGCGCGCTTTCGATGGTCTGTTCCGGAATTGCTGCCGCTTCGACCTGAAGCAATATGTCTGTCGGCCCCCAAAAGGTGTAATCCAGCCGGACGCTGATAGAGAGTTTCATGGGCAGGGCGACCTTTCAGCAGAGCAGGATTTCGGCACGATTCGCACCTTTTGACCCATCCTATAACAATCGCGCGCGAATATTGTTGCACTGCAAAAGAAAGAGGCTTTTTATCGCGTCATGATCAAAGCCGCGCTGCACCACCTCACCCGCTATCAATATGACCGCCCGATCCGGCTGGGACCGCAGGTGGTGCGTTTGCGCCCTGCGCCGCACAGCCGCACGATGGTGCCCAATTATTCGCTGAAAATCAGCCCGGCGAACCATTTTCTGAACTGGCAACAGGATCCGCACGGCAATTGGCAGGCGCGAATCGTGTTTCCCGATCCGGTGGATCATTTTTCGATTGAGGTTGATCTGCTGGCCGAGCTGGCGATCATCAATCCGTTTGATTTCTTCATCGATCCCTATGCCGAAGAGGTGCCGTTCACCTATGATGCGGCTTTGGCCGAGGATCTGTCGGCCTATTTCGGGGCGGAGCCGCAAGGGCCGTTATTTGATGCCTTGGTGGCGGAGTTTTCCGGCTGGACCGGGCGGACCATCGATTTTCTGGTGGCGCTCAATCAAACGCTGCAACAGCGCATCGGCTATGTGATCCGCATGGAACCTGGCGTTCAGGGGCCAGAAGAAACGCTGCAACTGGGCACAGGTTCATGCCGCGACAGCGCGTGGTTGCAAATCCAGGTGCTGCGCAAGCTGGGCTATGCCGCGCGCTTTGTCTCAGGCTATCTCATCCAGATGAAGGCCGATGTCGAGGCGCTGGATGGTCCCAAGGGGCCAGAGGCGGATTTTACCGATCTGCATGCCTGGACTGAAGTCTATCTGCCCGGCGCAGGCTGGGTGGGGCTGGACGCGACGTCTGGGCTGTTTGCCGGTGAAGGCCATATCCCGCTGGCCGCAACCCCGCATTTCCGCGCTGCTGCGCCAATCAGCGGCGTGGCCGAACCGGCCGAAGTCAATTTCCATTTCGACATGAGCGTGTCGCGCATTGCCGAGGCTGTGCGGATCACCAAGCCGTTCACCGATGATCGCTGGGCCGCGTTGCTGGCTTTGGGGCACAGGGTGGACGCTGATCTGGTGGCACAGGATGTGCGCCTGACCACCGGCGGTGAACCGACATTCGTGGCCGATGGCGATTTCGACGCGCCCGAATGGAATGCCGATGCGGTGGGGCCAACCAAGGCGGGCTATGCCGACCGGCTGATCCGCGTGTTGCGCGAAAAATGGGCGCCCACCGCCTTGCTGCATCACGGGCAGGGCAAATGGTATCCGGGCGAAAGCCTGCCGCGCTGGGGCTATTCGCTCTATTGGCGCACCGATGGCGTGCCGGTGTGGCGCGATGCCAGCCTGATCGCGCCGCAATTGCGCCAGGACGCTGAAAAGCCGCTGGAGACGACGGTCGGCGCGGCAGAGGCCAAGGCGTTTCTGGAAGCAGCCGCTGACGGCTTTGCGCTGGACCGCGACTATATCCACCCGGTCTATGAAGATGCGGTCAGCTGGATCGTCAAAGAGGCTGAACTGCCCGAAAATACCAGCCCCGATGATCCCAAAATCGACGATCCCGAAGAACGCAGCCGCATCATGCGCACGTTCCAGCGCGGCCTGTCACAGCCCGTGGGCTATGTGCTGCCGATCCAGCGGTGGAATAGTGCGCCCAGCCGCGCCACGCGCTGGAAAAGCGAAAAGTGGAAGGTACGGCGCGGCGCGCTATTTGCGGTGCCGGGGGATAGCGCGCTGGGCTATCGCCTGCCCTTGGGTTCGTTGCCTTATGTGCCGCCGGGCGATTATCCCTATATTCATGCCCGCGACACGTCTGAACCGCGCGGTCCTTTGCCCGATTACCGGGTTCAGGGTTTTGAGGCTGGTCATGCGTCGCGCGATGCCATGGCACCGCTGGAAGACAAGGCCGACCCCCGCGACCGGCAAGAGCGGGTGGGCGCTGCCGAAGGGCCGCAGGCGCAACAGCGCGTTGAACAGCGGATCATCGATGGCGTGGTGCGCACCGCGCTGACCATCGAGCCGCGCGGCGATCATCTGTCGGTGTTTATCCCGCCCGTTGAAACGCTCGAAGATTTCCTCGACATGATTGCCCAGATTGAGGCGGTGGCC
>JBGSTI010000332.1:0-2297 GCA_041736605.1 Sphingomonadaceae bacterium | reverse complement strand
TCGGTCCGCTCTCGCACCTCGGGCCCATAAGAAAAGGGGCCGCGCGGATATGATCCACACGGCCCCCTATTCCTCATGAGCCAGAGGCGCAAAGCCCCCGGATCAGATCAATAGCGGTAATGACCCGGCTTGAACGGACCTTCAACCGGCACGCCGATATAATCGGCCTGCTTCTGGCTGAGCGTCGTCAGCTTCACACCCAGCTTTTCAAGGTGGAGCGCAGCCACCTTTTCATCCAGATGCTTGGGCAGAACATAGACTTCGTTCTTATATTCGTCGCCCTTGGTCCACAATTCGATCTGCGCCAGCACCTGATTGGTGAACGACGACGACATCACGAAGCTGGGGTGACCGGTGGCGCAGCCCAGATTGACCAGACGGCCCTTGGCCAGCACGATGATCTGCTTGCCATCGGGAAATTCGACCAGATCGGTGCCGGGCTTCACTTCGGTCCATTTCTGGTTCGACAAAGCGGCAATCTGGATTTCCGAATCGAAGTGACCGATGTTGCAGACGATGCTCATCGGCTTCATCGCGGCCATATGCTCGGCGGTGATGACGTCGGCATTACCGGTGGCGGTGCAGAAAATGTCTGCGCGCTCAACGGCTTCTTCCATGGTGACGACTTCAAAGCCTTCCATTGCGGCCTGAAGCGCGCAGATCGGATCGACTTCGGTTACCATCACGCGGGCGCCGCCCTGGCGCAGCGACTGGGCCGAACCCTTGCCAACATCGCCAAAGCCAGCGACGCAAGCGACCTTACCGGCCAGCATCACGTCGGTGGCGCGACGGATCGCGTCAACCAGCGATTCCTTGCAACCATAAAGATTGTCGAACTTCGACTTGGTGACCGAGTCGTTGACGTTGATCGCCGGGAACGGCAGTTCGCCCTTCTTGGCGATTTCGTACAGGCGGTGCACACCGGTGGTGGTTTCTTCCGAAACGCCCTTCAGGTTCTGCACGGTCTTGGTCAGATAGCCCGGCTTGCGGGCGATGAATGCCTTCAGCGCGCGCTGGAATTCGATTTCTTCTTCGTTTTCAGGGTCAGAGAAGCTTGCGCCAGCTTCGAGCTTTGCACCCCAAAGCGCGAACATGGTGGCATCGCCGCCATCGTCCAGAATGATGTTCGACGTGGTTTCATCACCCCAATCGAAGATATCGCCGACATAGTCCCAATATTCGGCCAAGGTTTCACCCTTTACCGCGAACACGGGGATGCCCTTGGCCGCGATGGCCGCAGCGGCATGATCCTGCGTCGAATAGATGTTGCACGTGGCCCAGCGCACATCGGCGCCCAGTTCCACCAGCGTTTCGATCAGAACCGCGGTCTGGATGGTCATGTGCAGCGAACCGACGATGCGGGCGCCCTTCAGCGGCTTGGAAGCGCCAAATTCTTTGCGCAGAGCCATCAGGCCCGGCATTTCGGTTTCGGCAATGTCGATTTCCATACGGCCGAAATCGGCCAGAGAAATGTCCTTGATCACATAGTCGGTTTTATTGGCTTCGGCCACGATACGTCACTCCTGCGGGAAAAAAGACCGCCCCTATCCGCACAGGATCAAGGCCGCCCATGCACGGCCCTTTAGCGACAAGTCGCCCCTAAGGCAAATATAAAGATATCTTTATATCGCAATGCAACGCGGCGAATATCTTAGCCGATCGTCGCCGCGCCCTTGCGTCAACAGCATGGCAGCAGCATATGTCAGCAGCACCATAACGGTGCATCCCACAGGCCTGACGCCCAGCCGCGTCCTGCCCGCAGATTTGCAACGAAAGGTTTTTGCGAGATGATCCAGCAAGGCGACAAGCTTCCCAATATCCCGTTGATCAAGGCCACCGAAAACGGCCCGGAAAAGATCGATTCGGAAACCTATTTCGCTGGCAAGAAAGTGGCGCTGTTTTCGGTGCCCGGCGCATTCACGCCCACCTGCTCGGCCAAGCACCTGCCCGGCTATGTCGATAAGGCCGCCGATCTGAAGGCTAAGGGCGTTGATGAAATCGCCTGCACCGCCGTCAACGATCCGTTCGTGATGGGCGCATGGGGCAAGGCCAGCGGGTCTGCTGATGTGGTGATGCTGGCCGATGGCAATGGCGATTTCGCCGAAGCTTTGGGCCTGACCATGGACGGCAGCGGCTTTGGCCTTGGCAAGCGCGGCCAGCGTTTCTCGATGATCGTCAATGATGGCGTTGTCGAACAGCTGAACGTTGAAGCACCCGGCGATTTCAAAGTCAGCGCCGCAGAATATATGCTCGATCAGCTTTGATTTGATGCCACACACGAAAAAGGCCGCCAGGAT
>JBGSTI010000455.1:0-3570 GCA_041736605.1 Sphingomonadaceae bacterium | reverse complement strand
CCGGGGAACAGGCCGAACATAACTTCGGGCAGGCCAAATTTGCTGCCCTTTTCCGCGACGATATAATCAAAAGACAGCAAGGCTTCGAACCCGCCGCCCAGCGCATCGCCCTCTACCATGCCGATGGTCATGAACGGCAGGTCAAGCGATATGGCATTGCGATGCAGGATTTCGACACAGCGATGGCCATAGGCGCGCAGACCGTTGCGGTCGCCAGCACGGATATAGCCCGCAAACAGCGCCAGATCGCCGCCATAGCAAAACACGCCCGGCACCCGCGACCCCAGCACCAGAAATTTCAGCGCCGCATCATCGCCCGAAAAATGATCGACAATCCCTGCCTGCCAGCGTTCAAAATCCGTTAGCAGCGACAGGGTAAAGCTGGGCCGAACATGCGGGTTCATGAATGTCCACAATGTGGCCGCATCGGCATCGTGCAGCACGTCCAGCTCGTCCAAACGGAATAGCGGATGATCGCGCTCCAGCCGTGCCTTGGCGCGTTCAATCAGCGTAGCGGGATCGTTTTCCGGCAGCATTTCGGCATCGAAATTCGCATTGTCTGCCCCCGCAAATCCCTGCGGGCTATCGGGGCGACTGCACTGGGGCATCATGCCATGTTCCACACCAAATTCCTTCGCGACCCCTGTAATCGGGTATGAAGGCAAGGATATGGAGGGCTGGAAACCTTGGCAATTGCTAATATATCCTTAACGGGTTTTTCTTGTGTAACTGCCCGATTTACTGGACTTTTGCCCGCACCAACAAAGCAGATGTGCCAGTTGTGCACACTGCTGTAACAATGATGGGCCAAATATGGCGCCCAATATCGGCCGCAGGCAAATCTTTCAGGAACACCCCTTCAACAATCACCAGAAAATGGCGAGTCGGATTGATCTGCGTCACATATTGCAGCCATTCGGGCATATTGGCGACTGGACTGGCATAGCCTGACAGCATGATCAGCGGCACCGATGTCATGAACGCTGCCAGAAACGCCTGTTGCTGGCTTTGGGCCAGAACGGACACAAATAGGCCCAGCCCGACCAGGGCGACCACATAAAAGAATAAAGCCAGATAGAGCAACGGCACCGACCCGGTTAGCGGAATGCCATAGAGCGTCGGAAGCAGAATCACGAACAGGGTGGCATTGGCAAAGCCCACGACGCTGGCCGGAACCAGCTTGCCCAGCATCATTTGCAGGCCAGACAAGGGCAGCACCATCATCTGATCCATCGTGCCAAGCTCGCGCTCGCGCGCCACGGCCTGCGCCGAAATTGACATGACCAGCACCACGGTAATCACCGCGATCAAGGCAGGCAGTGTGAACCACATATAATCGAGATTGGGATTGAACCAGTGCTGCACCACAAGATCGGGCGGCCCGCGCTGGATGCGCAAGCGCCCGGTGGGATCGACCAGTTCCACCCCCGCCTGCCCGACAATTTGGCTAAGATAGCCGCCAACAATCTGCGCCGCATTGGATCGCCGTCCATCAAGCAGCACCAGCACTTCACCGGTTTTGCCGCTGGCGATTTGCTGGGACAATCGCTGATCAATGCTGATTCCGCCAATGATCTGGCGCGTTTCAATCGCGTGCTGCATCGCATCGGCATGGGGATAAAGCGTGATCGAGCGGATATTGGGGCTGCCCTCCAGCGCCGCGACAATCTGTTCGCTGGCGCGGCCGGTATCGCGATCAACCAGCCCGATATCGATGTTGCGCACCTCCAGCGTGCTGGCAAAGCCGAACAGCAGCAGTTGCAATACGGGCGAGGCTATCAATGTCACCCGCGCGCGTTTATCCAGAAACACGACGCGCAATTCCTTGACCGCCACCGCCCAGAAACGCACCCACCACAGCCGCCAGCTTTGCACCACGCCGCCCGCCATCACGCAATCGTCCGCTTGATGGCCTTGGTCACCCGCCAGAAAAAGAACGCGCCAAAGCCCAGCAATGTCGCAATGGCGGGCCAAAACAGGCTCCAGATATCACCCACCAGAAACACGGTCTGGATCGACGGGATCAGATAGCGCGCGGGCACCACATAGGTCAGCCACTGAATCGGTTGAGGCATCGAATCGATTTCGAACAAAAAGCCGGAAAGCAGCAATGAGGGCATGAAACCCAGCAGCAGCCCGAACTGCGTGGACACGAACTGATTCTTGGTGCCCGCCGAAATCAGCAGCCCCTGCCCTAACGCCGCCGTCAAAAACGCCGCCGACAGCAGCAGCAGCGCCAGCATCGACCCATGAAACGGCAGGCCGTAAACAAATACCGCCACACCCACGCACAACAGCATCGATCCCATGCCCAGCACGAAATAGGGGATGATCTTATTGAGCACCAATCCGGCAATGCCAATCGGTGTCGCCAGCACCCCTTCCATCGTGCCGCGTTCATATTCGCGCGACATGACCAAGGCCGTCAGCATCGTGCCGATCATCGCCATCACAATCGCCACGGCGCCGGGCACCAGCACGTAACGGCTTTCCAGTTCGGCATTATAAACGAAATGGATGTTGGTGCCGATGGGCGGCGCGGCGGCCCGCGGATCATCGCCCCGGCCCTGTTCAAACAGACGCTGGCGCACCCAGCTTTGCATCAACCCTTGCGCCTGATTGGAGGCAATCAGCGCCGTATTGGGCACCGATCCATCGGTAATCATCTGCACGCCGGGTGGACGCGCGGCCAGCAGTTCGGCCTCGAATCCTTCGGGGATGACCATGAACGCCGATATGTCGCCGCGCACCAATGCCGCTTGCGCTTGCGGTCGCCCGGTCATCTGCGCCACGCGAAAATAGCTATTGGCATGAAAGCTGGCGGCCATATCGCGCGAGGCCAGGCTGCGATCCTGATCGATCAGCGCGATGCGGGTGCCGCGCGTATCGAGCGATACGGCATAGCCAAACAGAAACATCAGCATGATCGGCAATACCACCACCAGCCCGAAGGTCGAGGGATCGCGGCGAATCTGAATCCATTCCTTGGCGCGAATGGCGCTGCCCCGCCGCCAGCCCAGCGCCAGATTGTCGCGCCAGCCCGCCATCACGATGCCGCCCTTGCAGCCGCACGTTCCTGTGCATCAATCACGGAAATGAACGCATCTTCGAGCGTTGGCGAGGGATTGCCGTCATGCGCGGCACGTGCCTTCAGATCATCGGGCGATCCCATGGCGATCATCTGTGACCGGTTGATCAGCGCCAGCCGATCACAATATTCCGCTTCATCCATGAAATGGGTGGTGATAAAAATCGTCACGCCGCGCGCCGCCAGCGCGTTGATGTGCATCCAGAACTCGCGCCGCACCAAGGGATCGACGCCCGATGTCGGTTCATCCAGAAACAGCACTGGCGGCTGATGCATCACTGCGCAGGCCAAGGCGAGGCGTTGCTTGAGGCCAAGGGGCAGAAGCCGCGATTCGCTGGCCAGCACGCCATCGAGCGCGAAATTGCCCACCACACGGTCCACTGCCCGCCGCTTTGCCGCACCGGTCAGGCCATAGGCCCCGGCAATGAAAGACAGGTTCGCCGCCACGGATAAATCGCCATAGAGCGAGAATTTCTGCGGCA
>JBGSTI010000448.1:0-3768 GCA_041736605.1 Sphingomonadaceae bacterium | reverse complement strand
TTCGGTCCGGTGCGGCCTTGATGACGGCTTTGGTCATTGGCCTGTTGCTGGGTCGCCGCATGATCGACATGCTGCGCCTGCGCCAGGGCCGGGGTCAGCCGATCCGTGCCGATGGCCCGCAAACCCATCTGGCCAAACAGGGCACGCCGACCATGGGTGGGCTGATGATCATCCTTGCGCTGATCCTGTCGCTGCTATTGTGGATGGACGTCACTAGCAAGCTGGTCTGGGCCTGTGTGCTGGTAACCGTGGGTTTTGGCCTGATCGGGTTCCTTGATGACCTCGACAAGGTGCGCAAACGCCACCATGCGGGCGTTTCAGCAAAGGTGCGCCTGTTGGCGGAGTTCATTGTGGCAGGAACCGCCAGCTATCTGATCGTATCGGATATCGGCACCCAGCTTTATGTGCCGTTCTTAAGCAACGTGTCGATCCCGCTGGGGCCATTCTATTTCGTGTTCGCGTCGATCGTTATCGTCGGCGCGGGCAATGCCGTGAACCTGACCGATGGGCTGGACGGGCTGGCGACGATGCCGGTGGTGATTGCCACGGGCACATTTGCGCTGATCGCCTATCTGGCGGGCCGTCCTGATTTTGCCGATTATCTGGGCATCCCGCATGTGCAGGGCGCGGGCGAACTGGCGATCCTGTGCGGCGCGATCATGGGGGCGGGTCTAGCGTTTCTGTGGTTCAATGCGCCGCCTGCCGCAGTGTTCATGGGCGATACCGGCTCGCTGGCTTTGGGCGGCACATTGGGCGCGATTGCCGTGGCGACGCATCATGAAATCGTGCTGGCCATTGTCGGCGGCCTGTTCGTGATGGAGGCCGCATCGGTGATCATTCAGGTGTTCTTTTTCAAGCGCACCGGCAAGCGCGTGTTCCGCATGGCGCCGATCCACCATCATTTCGAACAATTGGGGTGGAAAGAAACCACCGTTGTCATCCGTTTCTGGATCATCGCCATCGTGCTGGCGTTGATCGGCCGGTCGACGTTGAAAATCCGTTGATCATCTCGCCCGCCTTTTCCGGCAAAAAATTTGCCGTTCTGGGGCTGGCGCGATCTGGCCTGGCCACAGTGGCGTCGCTGCATGCCAGCGGCGCGCACTGTCTGGCATGGGATAATCGCGATGAGGCGCGTTGTCAGGTGGCCGACATGGCCGAAATCGGTGATCCGCTGGCGGCGGACCTCACTGGCTATGCGGGTGTTGTCGTCTCCCCCGGCGTGCCGCTGAACCGGCATCCGATTGTCGCCCATGCCGCGCAATATGGCGTGCCGGTGATTGGCGATATCGAACTGTTCGCCATGGCGCGCGCCGATCTGCCGCCGCACCGGGTGGTGGGGATTACCGGCACCAATGGCAAATCGACGACCACAGCCTTGGTCGATCATCTGATCCGCTCTGCCGCCTTGCCATGCCGTATGGGCGGCAATATCGGCCTGCCGATTCTGGCGCAGGATCCCTTGAGCGCGGGCGGCGTCTATGTGCTGGAACTGTCTAGCTATCAGATTGATCTGTGCCGCTCGCTGGACTGTGATGTGGCAGCGCTCACCAATATCACCCCCGATCATCTGGATCGCTATGACGAGGGCTTTGCCGGCTATCGCGCGTCCAAGGCGCGGCTATTTGCGATGCAAAGCGAACGCCATCATGCGGTGTTTGGCAATGGTGATGATGACGCGCGCGGTATCGCTGCCCAAGTGGCGGAAACCCGCGATGCAGCGTTCATCCATCTGGTCGATGAAGATAATGTCACCGGGCAGGATGCCTGGCCAAGTCTGCAAGGGCCGCATAACCGCCAGAATGTCGTTATTGCCACCGCCATTGTCGAGGCACTGGGCATCAGCGAACGCCAATGGCGCGCCGCTTTGCCGGGGTTCAAAGGCTTGCCGCACCGGATGGAGCGCGTGGCCGAGATTGATGGCGTGCTCTATGTCAATGATTCCAAGGCGACCAACCCCGCCTCAACCGCGCCCGCGCTTGGCGCTTTCCCGCGTATCCATTGGATCGTGGGCGGTCTGCCCAAAGGTGATGGCTTGGATGATTGCATGGTGCATATCGATCATGTGGTCGCCGCCTATACGATTGGCGATGCTGGTCCGGCCTTTGCCGATATTTTGCAGGATCATGTGCCGGTGGTGCGCGCAGAAATGATGGGTGAGGCGGTCTATGCTGCGCGCGCTGCGGCCCGGCCCGGCGACGTCATCATGCTGTCCCCCGCCTGCGCCTCGTTTGACCAGTTCCGCGATTTCGAAGCACGCGGCGATTTCTTTCGTCAGATCGTCGCGGCGCTTGAACCTGCCGATCCTTCGCCCAAGGGAGCCGCATAATGGCATCGCAGCCCAATAGCGTCGCACCCCGTACCCAAGGCAAGGGCCTCAGCGCCCGGATGAGCCGGGGTGAGCGTAGCCAGCTGTTCATCTGGTTTTCGGAAATTGACCGGATGCTGTTGGGCTTGGTCCTGTTGCTGATCGCCATCGGCCTGTTCGCCGTGGGCGCGGCATCGCCCGCTTCGGCACGCAAATTGTCTGACGGCGAAATCATTCTGGATCCGCTCTATTTCTTTTGGAAGCAGCTCAATTGGTCGATTGTCGGCCTGGTGGTGATGTTCCTCGTCTCGCTGCTGCCGCGTGATAAGGCGCGCCAATATGCGATTATCGGCTTTGCGATTTTCATGGTGCTGATGTTTGCCACATTGGTGCCGGGTCTGGGTGTGAAAGTGAACGGGGCGCGGCGCTGGGTCGGCTATATGGTGCAAATTCAGCCATCGGAATTTTTAAAGCCGCTGTTCGCCGTAACCATCGCGTGGATTTTGAGCTGGAAAATTCGCGATCCCGGCCTACCGGTGATTGCGTTGTCGCTGTGCGTAACCGGGTTGATTGGCGTGCTGTTGATGATGCAGCCTGATCTGGGTTCGACCATCGTGTTTTTCGGCATCTGGTTTGTGCTGGCATTGCTGGCGGGGCTTTCCATATATCGCATTGCGGGCGCGATGGTATTTGGCATTGTCGGCCTGGTGCTGGCCTATTTCTTTTATCCCACCGCCACGCACCGGATTAACGGCTTTCTGTTTGGCGGCACATCCTATGATCAGGTCGATCTGGCCTATCGCACCATGACCGCCAGCGGCGCGGTGGGCACCGGGCCGTGGCTGGGCACCCGCAAATTTTCGTTGCCCGAGGCGCATACCGATTATGTCTATTCGGTGATTGGCGAGGAATTTGGCCTGCTGGCCTGCGGCATCATCTGCATCGTGTTTCTGGCGATGATCGTGCGCGTGCTGATGCGCTTGCTGGAGGAGCATGACATTTTCATCGTGCTGGCGGCGACTGGCCTTGTCACCCAATTGGGTGGGCAGGCGATCATCAACATGGCGGTGAATTTGCGGCTGTTCCCATCCAAGGGCATGACCTTGCCGTTCGTTTCCTATGGCGGGTCGTCGATGATTGCTTTGTGCATGGGCATGGGCCTGTTGCTGGCGCTGACGCGGCGCAACCCCTATGTCGGCAAATCGCCCTATAGCAATCAACCCCAATCCAAATTGTCAGGGAGAGCGCGTTGAGCGTTTCGCGCCATTATGTGTTGGCCGCCGGGGGCACCGGCGGTCATATGATTCCGGCCTTTGCGCTGGCGGCAGAGCTTGTGCAGCGCGGCCATCATGTTGCCTTCATCACCGATGATCGCGGCGCGGCCATCCCCGGCAAGGTCGATGGCGCGCAAATGCATGTGCTGCCCGCCGGGCGGCTGAGCGGTGGCCCGCTGGGCTGGTGGC
>JBGSTI010000437.1:0-2051 GCA_041736605.1 Sphingomonadaceae bacterium | reverse complement strand
CACGGTGCCGCCGCGCAAGGATGCGAAGCCGATGGCCCCGCGCGCCCGTGCACCGGTAATGCCATCGCGGCCCCGTTCGGACTGGCTGGCAAGATCAATGCCGCGTCCCTTGGCGGCGGCTTCACCCAGCAGCAAGGCGGTGCCCGATGGCGCGTCGACTTTCATGCGGTGGTGCATTTCGACGATCTCGATATCCCAGTCTTCGTCCAGCCGCGCTGCTGCCTCTTGCACCAGATGCGCCAGCATATTGACGCCCAAAGACGTATTGCCGGTTTGCAACACGGGAATATGCTCGGCTGCGCTGTCGATCATCCAGTGATGGCGTTCCTCCAGCCCGGTGGTGCCGATAACGATGGGCTTGGCCGCCGCGATGCACGCATCCAGATTGGCCTCCAGCGCATGCGGGGACGAGAAATCGACCAGCACTTGGGACGCAGCCACCAAGGCCGCGACATCATCGCCCTTGTCCACGCCGCCTGCATGGTTCTCACCCGCTTTGGCAATGGCCGCGACCAGCGCCTGCCCCATGCGCCCCTTGCTGCCGATAATCCCGATATTCGTCATGCCTTGCCCCGATCATCCATTTCATGCTTCATGGCGAACATGCCCCCGATACGCAACATCGTGATCCTGACCGGCGCGGGAATCAGCGCCGAAAGCGGTATTGATACCTTTCGCAGCGAAGGGGGCCTGTGGGAGAAACACCGGGTAGAGGATGTGGCGACGCCCCAGGCCTTTGCCCGCGATCCCGATCTGGTGCTGCGTTTCTATGACATGCGGCGCGAAGCGATTCAGACCAAGCAGCCCAATCCGGCGCATGAGGCGCTGGCCCGGTTGGACCGGGAATGGGATGGCGAATTGCTGATCGTCACGCAAAATGTCGATGATCTGCACGAACGCGGCGGCGCGAACCGGGTGTTGCACATGCACGGCGAGCATTTGAAAGCATGGTGCCGCGCCTGTGATACGCGCAGCCTGTGGCGTGATCCGTTGATCCATCGGCCTGCTTGCCCTGCTTGTGGGATATGCGGGCAATTGCGCCCCGATATCGTGTGGTTCGGCGAAATGCCTTATGAGATGGATGTCATCCATGGCGCACTGGGCCGGGCCGATCTTTTTGTTTCCATCGGCACATCGGGCGCGGTCTATCCTGCCGCCGGGTTTGTGCGCATTGCCCGTGATATGGGGTGCCAGACGCTGGAGCTGAATCTGGAACCCAGCAAGGGCAGCGCATGGTTTGCGGACTCGCGCTATGGCCCGGCGAGTGTTGTGGTGCCAGAGTGGGTGGATGAAATACTAACTTCGTAGGTTCGTCATGCTGAACTTGTTTCAGCATCCATCCTGCCCAATATCCGGCGGGCTTGGGGGATGGATGGACCCCGGATCAAGTCCGGGGTGACGAGTGTTGGGGGCGGGGGATATTTCAACCCCATTTCCGCCACCTTGTGAATCAACGCTACCCCGTCTAAGGCCGTGTCTTATGGCCGCGCCTATTTCCCTTTCTGCAGTTCTGCTCGTTTTCGCCGGTGGTGGCACCGGGGCGGTGCTGCGCTTTGGGCTGGGGCATGTCATGCTGCGGCTGATGGGGCCGAGTTTTCCATGGGGCACGCTGATCGCCAATCTGGGCGGTGGGCTGGCCATGGGGGCGCTGGTGGGCGTGATGGCGCGTCATGGCGGTAATGAACCGGCACGGTTGCTGCTGGGCGTTGGCCTGCTGGGCGGATTTACGACATTCTCGGCGTTCAGCCTCGATATTTTTAACATGATGGAGCGCGGTCAGGCCGGGTTGGCACTGGGCTATGCGGCCTTGTCGACCATTGGCGCGGTGGCGGCTTTGGCACTGGGCCTGCTGGCCGTAAGGAACTGGGCATGAGTGCCGATACCAATAATCCGACCGAATATTCCCCGCTCGACGCCAAATCGGGTGCGGATATGGCCGTGCGCCAATTCCGGGTGCAGGCCGATGATGATGACATTCGGCTGGATCGCTGGTTCAAACGGCATCTGCCCGAAATCGGTTTTGCCATGGTGTCGCGCTGGGCGCGCACCGG
>JBGSTI010000428.1:0-1884 GCA_041736605.1 Sphingomonadaceae bacterium | reverse complement strand
TCGCGCACGATCACCCTGCCCATAGGGAACGATGGTCAGCAATCGCCGGGGACGACGCGCCCACCAGTGATGGCGATTGTTTCAGCCAAAGCGGGCGATGTTGCTGCACAAGCCAAGCTGGCGGCCCTCGTCAGGCGGCGGAGCGTTTGCGTAAAGCGGCTCATTTCACATCTCCCTCACCGGGCTGGCCCAGCTCGAAATCACTCACCGGTCGGCGTTTGGGATCGGTGGCATCATAGAGCAGCGCCCCATCAAGCCAGACCTTTTCGGGCCGCGCATAGACTGATAGCGGATTGGCATTCCACAGTACCACATCGGCCATCTTGCCTGGTTTCAGGCTGCCGGTCCGGTCGGCAATACCCATCGCCTTGGCCGGATTATAGGTGATCCACTGGATCGCGGTGGCATCGGAAATCTGGATGCCCATGCGGCGGCCATCGGCGAGCGCCTTGGCCGCTTCCTGGTTCAGCCGCTGAATCTGGTTGGCATCATCGGAATGGATGATGGTGCAGGCCCCGACATTCTGGATAAGCGCGGCGTTTTCAGGAATGCCGTCATAGGCCTCCATCTTGAAACCCCACCAATCGGCCCACACCGCCGAGCAAATCCCTTCGGCTTTGAGCAGATCGGCGATTTTATAGCTTTCAACTGCGTGATGGAATGTCGAGACCTTATAACCAAATTCCTTGGCCATATCGATCACCAGCGCCATTTCATCGGCGCGATAGCAGTGATTGTGGACCAGGATCTTGCCTTCGATCACATCGGCCAGCGTTTCCAGCGCCAGATCGCGGGTGAAATCGCCGCCCTTTGCGCGCTTCTTGCTATATTCCGACGCCTTGATCCACATCTCGCGATTGACCGCGAAATTGCCCATGCGCGTCGATGGCATCCGTCCCTTGCCGCCATAAACGCGCTTGGGATTTTCGCCGCACGCCATTTTCAGGCCATAGGGCGCATCAGGGAATTTCATGCCCTGCACCGTGCGCGATGGCACGTTGCGCAATGTCACCGAACGCCCGCCCATCAGATTGGCCGATCCAGGCAAAATTTGCAGCGTGGTGATACCGCCATTGGCCAGTGCGCGGCTGAACCCCGGATCCTGCGGCCAGACGCTGTGTTCTGCCCATACTTCAGGGGTGGTCGGATCGGTCGCTTCATTGCCATCGTCATGCGCATCGACCCCGGGCGAGGGATAGTCGCCCAGATGGCTGTGAATATCGATAATGCCCGGCGTCACGAATTTACCGCTGCCGTCAAACACCGCGATATCGGCCGGGATCGGCGTTTCGGGGCCGCCTAGCGAGGTGATCTTGCCGCCGGAAAAGAACACCACGCCATTGTCGATCTTGCCGCCCTCGCCATCGAAAATCGTGACGTTGCGGATCGCGGTCGCGACGCCGGGATAGGGTTTATAGGTCGATGGAAAGGCCTGCGACACCGGGCGCTGCGCCGTGGGTGGTGTTTTGGCAGGCGTTGCCGCACTGTCGCTGGAACCCGTGGTGCTGCATGCAGAGAGCATCAGTGCCGCTATGCTGACGCTGGCAAGGGATGTGAGGGCTTTGGGCAGAATCATCGAAACGCGCCTTTTGCTTTGTAGAGGGTAGAAATAAAAGGGGGCGAGCCCTTTGCGCCCGCCCCGATTATAGTCAATCTTTCTTGTTCAGGTCGAACCCGGCGGCCTGCGGCTCGCCAATTTCGCCGTCGCGTATTTTTGCGGCATCGCTTTCGTCGACCAGCGATTCCAAATGCATCAGCTTTTTGACGAATGGCGCGATCAGGATCACGGCAACACCGATGCCTGCCACCCACCAGCCAATGGTGCTATACACTTCGACTGCCTTTTCGCGCGTCATCTGGCCACTTTCACCGCCCGTTGCGCTG
>JBGSTI010000411.1:0-12282 GCA_041736605.1 Sphingomonadaceae bacterium | reverse complement strand
TTGTGCAATTCGGGCATGCCATTTGCGCGCGGCCCCTGGAACCGCACGACGACCACAACATCACGGTCAAGCTCGCCTGCCTTGAACGCGGCCAGCACAGCCTCTTGCGTTTCGAAAATCCGCGCCGGGGCTTCGATCACCCAGCGGGCGGGATCAACCGCGCTGGTTTTCATGATGCAGCGGCCCAGATTGCCGGTGAGCAAACGCATGCCGCCATCGGCCAGGAACGGATTGGATACGGGGCGCAGCATGGCGTCATCGCGGCTTTCCGTGGGGGCTGGATGCCAAACGACGGCGTCGCCCTCCAGCACTGGTTCGCTGGCATAGGCCATCAGGTCGTCACCGCTTACGGTCATGATATCGGCATGGGCAAGGCCGCTGGAAACCAGTTCGCCGATGACATAGCCGATGCCGCCCGCTGCGTGGAAATGGTTCACATCGCCCGACCCATTGGGATAGACGCGCGCGATCAGCGGCACGATGGCCGACAGGTCGCTGAAATCCTCCCAGTTGATCTGAACCCCTGCAGCGCGCGCCATGGCGGGCAGGTGGATGGCGTGATTGGTCGATCCGCCCGTGGCGAGCAGGCCGACAATCGCGTTGATAATCGCCTTTTCATCGACGCAATGGCCGAACGGACGGTAATCATCGCCGTCCCAGCCGATCTGGGTGATGCGGTGCGTGGCGGCGCGGGTCAGTTCCTGACGCAGCTTGGTACCGGGATGGATGAAAGCGGACGCGGGCACGTGCAGGCCCATCATTTCCATCATCATCTGGTTCGAATTGGCGGTGCCGTAAAAGGTGCAGGTGCCCGCGCCATGATAGCTGGCGCTTTCGGATTCGAGCAGCTCGTCGCGGCCCACCTTGCCCTCAGCATATAATTGCCGGATGCGCTGCTTTTCCTTGTTGGCAAGGCCCGATGGCATCGGGCCTGCGGGCACAAAAATCTGTGGCAAATGGCCAAAACGCGCGGCGGCGATGAACAGGCCGGGCACGATCTTGTCACAAATACCCAGATGCAGCGCGCCTTCGAACATGCCATGGCTCAGCGCGATGGCCGCGCCTTGGGCGATATTATCGCGGCTGAGCAGCGATAATTCCATGCCCAATTGGCCCTGCGTAACGCCGTCGCACATCGCGGGAACGCCGCCTGCCACTTGCGCGGTTGCGCCCTTTTCGCGGGCGAAAATCTTGATCTGTTCAGGATAGCGGCCATAGGGCTGATGCGCCGAGAGCATGTCATTATAGGCCGTGACGATGCCGATATTCATCGCCTTGCCCTGCCGGATCGCTGCCTTGTCCTCACCAGACGCGGCAAAGCCATGGGCCAGATTGCCGCATGACAAGGTGGGGCGATGCACGCCCTTGTCACGTTCGGCGGCGATGAAATCCAGATAGGTACGGCGGCTCTCACGCGAGCGTTCGATGATCCGGTCGGTGATGCGGGCAAATTCGGCGTTCAGGGTCATCAGGCGCTCCAGAACAGGGTAACAGGCTGGCGGGCGGCGCGCAGCAACCGGGCTATGGGCAGATCATGCGCGCCAACTATGGCGGCATCCAGCACCCGGCGCTTGTCAGCCCCCGTCATCACCAGCATCATCGCATCGCTATCCAGCAAGCTGGGCAGGGTGAGCGACAGGCGATCAAAGGGTGCCTCTGGCGGCAGCGGATCGGGGGTCAGGCGAATGACGGTGCTTGGCGCGGAAAGCTGGGGATCGGTATTGGGAAACAGCGAGGCAATATGCCCATCTGCGCCCATGCCCAGCCAGACTAAAGCGAAATGCGGCGGTGCGTCGCCTTCGGCCAATGCATGAACCTTGGCCCCTTTGGGCTCGATAATCGGGCGCAGCTTGCCGACATTGCTGGCAGGATGATCCTCGGCCACAACCCGGTCATCGGTCAGCCAGAAGGTAAGGCGACCCCATGGCAGTTCGTGCCCTGCCAATTCGGCAAAGATCGGAAACGGCGTCGATCCCCCTGGCACCGCGATGGCGACGTTTCCGCTGCCCGCGCGATCACAGGCGTTCAGGATTCCCCATGATAGCCAATCGGCAATCCCGGCCGCATCGCGGCCTTCGATGATGTCAACCGACGGGGCGGTGGCGGTGTCAGTTGTCATTCCAGCTCACCCCGTCCCGTTCGGTCAGCGCAATCGACGCGCTTGGCCCCCAGCCGCCCGCCCCATAGGATTTGGGGGCGATCTGGTTCTTTTTCCACACGTCGCGAATGGCATCAACCCAGCGCCATTGCGCCTCTACCTCGTCACGGCGCACGAACAGCGTCTGGTCGCCCTCGATCAGGTCCAAGAGCAGCCTTTCATAGGCAATGCGCTTGCGCGAGCTGGCAAAGGCTTGGGTCAGCGACAGATCGAGCGGCACTTCGCGCAGCACCACGCCATCGCGGTCCAGCCCCGGTTCGCGCGCCATGACCAACAGGCGCACATATTCCTCGGGCTGCAAACGGATGATCAGCCGGTTGGCGACCAGCTTGCCGCCGCGCGCCGAGAAAATATTGTGCGGCACGCATTTGAACTGGATCACGATTTCGCTGCGCCGTTCGGCCATGCGCTTGCCGGTGCGCAGGTAAAACGGCACGCCGCGCCAGCGCCAGTTATCAACATGCGCCTTGATCGCCACGAAAGTTTCGGTGTCGGAAATTTGCCCCAGATCCTCGGCATAGCTGGTCACCGCCTTGCCACCGACAGCGCCGCTGCCATATTGGCCGCGCACGGTTTCATCCGCGCCAACGACGCGCAGCGAGCGCAGCACCTTGACCTTTTCATCGCGGATCGACGTGGAATCAAAGTCCGCAGGCGGTTCCATCGCGGTCAGCGCCAGCAATTGCAGCATATGGTTTTGCACCATATCGCGCATCGCGCCTGCATTTTCATAAAAGCCCGCGCGCCCTTCAAGGCCCACGGTTTCGCTGATGGTGATCTGCACATGATCGATGCCATTGGCATTCCACAATGGCTCAAACATCATATTGGCAAAGCGCAAAGCCATCAGGTTTTGCACCGATTCCTTGCCCAGATAATGATCGATGCGGAAAATGCGGTTTTCGGGGAAAGCCGCCGCCACCGCGTCATTGATATGCGCCGAACTGTCGAGATCGGTGCCCAAGGGCTTTTCCAGACCGATGCGGACATTATCGCCAGTCAGGCCAGCCGATTTCAGCCCCTGAATGGTCGGTTCAAACAGGCTGGGCGCGGTCGACAGGAAAATCGACAGACCACCCGAAATATCACCCATGCGGGTGGCCAGCAGATCAAAACCCTCAATCGTTGAGGCATCCAGCGCCTGATAATGCAGACGGTCGATAAAGCTGGCCTGAGTCGCTGCATCCTTGCGCTCTTCGGGCAGGAATGTGTCCAGCGCCTCGGCAGCCATCGCGCGCCAACCGGCATCGTCTAGATCGCTGCGTGCCGTGCCAAAGATGCGCAGGTCATCGGCAATCAGACCATCGGCATGCAACGCGAACAATGACGGCAGCAGCATGCGCCGCGCCAGATCGCCGGTGGCCCCAAATAGCAACAGGTTGCTGGAACGTTGTGCCTCGCTTGCGCGATTGTGATCAGCCATGAACCCACGATTCCTTCCCTAGGCCTGAATTTGCGAAGGATGCCGTCCGGTCTATCAGGGCTTTGCGTGCCAGAACGCCCCGGATATGGCCCCGGCGACGCTTGCCGGGATTGCCTTTGCATAAATTTGCAGCTAATTGCAGGCCGGTTTCTGCTAGATTTGTAGCCGAAGAAACACAAGTTGAAAGATTTTGCAAGAAGCCCCGCAAAGGGCCGGTGCGATGGGAGTGGGGATGACCAAGGGGCGGCAAAAGCTGGAGGATCTGGCGCAAATGGCGGGGGTTTCCATCGCCACGGTGTCGCGTGCGCTGGCCGATAATCCGGCGGTGAGCGAAGAGACGCGGCGGCGCATCTGGAAGCTGGCAATTGATCATCAATTCCCGTTGCACCGCTATGGCGTTACCAGCCTGATGGGCACACAGGCGACGATCGCGGTGTTCATCCCACCGCTCAAAACCCGCACCCCGCATGATTTTGATCCGTTCATCTGGGAACTGGTAGCGGCCATCGCGGATGCCGCCGCGGCGCGCAATGGCGATACGGTGATCAGCCATGTGACGCCCACCAATTATGACGAACTCAATCGCCTGGTCCAATCGAGCCGCGCCGATGGGCATTTGTTTATCGGCCAAGCCATGCTGCATCAGGAATTCAACAGGCTGGCCGATTCCGGGCGGCGCTTTGTGGTTTGGGGCGCGTCTTTGCCGGGGCAGAATTATTGCTCAGTCGGATCAGACAATTTCGTCGGTGGTCGTCGCGCAACGCGGCACATGCTGCGGCTTGGGCGGCGCAAGCCCTTGTTCCTGGGCGAAACAGTTGAGCCGGAAATGCAGCTGCGCCACGAAGGTTTTCGTGAGGCGCTGGCCGAGGCGGACCTGCCGGTGTTGCGCTCACGCATCCTGCCCTGCCATCTGGACGTGGAGTCGGCGGAGGCCGCAATTGACTCGGCCTTGGCAGAAAAAGTCGATTTCGATTGTATCATTGCCGCCAATGATCGCATCGCGCTGGGTGCAATCCGCAGCTTGCAACGCCATGGCCGCAAAGTGCCAGACGATGTCGCGGTCATCGGCTATGATAACGCCCAGTTTGGCCGCTATGCCACACCTGCGCTCAGCACCATTTCGCAAGACCCCAAACGCGGCGCGCGGCTGATGGTGTCAAAACTATTGAGCCGGGGTAGCATGATCCACGCCAAATCGGAGCAGATGGCGACAGAACTGATCGTCCGCGAAAGCTGTGGTGGGTGAGAATTTGGGGGTATTGATCCACTTCGTCATTGCGAGCGAAGCGCGGCAATCCAGAGGTTCATAGAGCAAGACACTGGATTGCCGCGGCCTGCGGCCTCGCAATGACGAACTGGGTTAAAGTCGCAACATTGCGGTCTATGCCGCTGCCCCCGCCATCATCGCCAGCTGCCGCTGAACATTGGCGGTCAGATCAAATTCCGCCACCACATGCGCGCGGCCTTTGCGGGCGCGCTCCAGTGCGGCGGCGGGATCGGAGGCGATTTCGATGAGGGCTGAGGCCAGTGCATCGCTGTCCCCCGGCGGGACCAGCCAGCCGCTGGTGCCATTTTCGATAAGCTCCGGAATCCCTGAAATCGCCGTGGTCAGGGCCGGGCGCTGATAGGCCAAAGCCTCGATCATCACATTGGGAATGCCCTCTTGCCGTCCATCCGGCCCGATAATGCTGGGCGCAACGCACAGGCTGGCGGTGCGGTAATAGTCGGTCACTTTTTCAAACGGCTGGATGCCCAAAAACTGCATGCGCGCCCCCAAAGGCGCAGCGCGTGCCTTTAGCGCATCGGCGCTGGGGCCGCCGCCGATCAGATGGCATTGCCAATCGCCCAATTGGTCACCACAGGCGATAAGAGCGTCGATCAGAAACTCGACGCCCTTTTTGGGCTCCAGCGCGCCGACATACAGGATGCGCAACGGATCGGTGCCGGGCACATTTTCCACCGGCGCAATCGCGGCGGTATCAACGCTGGAATGGATCACCTGAATATCGCGCGCGGCCATGCCGGGCACATTGCGGCGCAGGAATTCAGCGCCAAAGCCGCTGACGGTGCGCACACCCATCGCCTCGCCCAGTTTCACATCCAGCAGCTTTTGCGTGCGGAAAATGTCATGCGCGCGGCAACTGACCGAATAAGGCAGGCCGCCCATGCGGTGGCCGATCCACGCGGTGGTGGCAGGGTGCCCAGCAAATTCCGCGTGAACATGATCTGCGCCCCATGCCTTGGCATCCTCGGCAATGGCCAGCGATTTGGGCAGCAGCGCCAGCGATTTGGCCAGGATTTTGGGATGGCGCGCATAGGCGGCAATGATCTGCGCCACGGTGCGCGCCAGTGTCAGCGGATGGCGGATTAGTCCGCGCACCAACGCGCCCAAAGAGGCCATCCCGGCAAAACCGATCCATGTGGCCCGGTCCCGCAAAGGCTCGGCAAATTTGTGCAGCGTCTGCCCTTTGCGAAACGGGGCGACATGGTAAAGCCGCACGTCATGGCCCAACTCGATCATCTTGGTCAGATCGCGATAGATGAACGTTTCGGTCGATTTGGGAAATTCGGTAACGATGATGGCCAGTTTCATGGATGCGTTGCCTCGGTCTTTGGGCGGGCCAACACACCGCATTGCAGGCAAAGCGCGATCAGTAGCCATAAATAGCGCATGTCCTTGTGCGGCATGAAGAAACAGCCGACGAGCAGCGCCACCAGTCCCATGGTCAGCGCAAAGGCCAAGGGTTGCAGCGCCTGATCCGCCGCCTCCCGCGCGCGGCGCAGCGCGGCAAAGGCGCTGGTCACGATCATGGCCGACAGGGCGAAACCGACCAATCCATATTCGGTGACGGTATCAACATAGCTGTTATGCAATTCGCGCGGTTCCAGAATGCGGCCGGGGAAAAAGCGATAGTCATCGTTGACATAATAAGAGGGGAAATTGCCCGGCCCGATGCCCCAGATCGGATGCTGGCTGACCAGATCAAAGCCGATGCGCAAATAGGTAATGCGGCGATACAGCGTCTGATCCTTGGCAAAATCGCCAATCGCGGTGAAGCGTTCGATGAGCGCAGGCGGGGCGAAGGACAGGCCGATACCGGCGGCAATCAGGCCAACGATCACCATTGCGGGAAATAACGGATGCTGACGGTGCCGCCATGCCATCAGCGCGCAGGCCGCTGCGGCGCCAATCACGGCACTGCGCGCCGACATCAAAGCGAGAGCGACCATGCCCACCGCGCCAATGCCGATCAGGATGATGCGGAATTGTTTGAACCCCGCCATCACCAAAGCCAGCGCCATGACGGTGCTGACCATCAGCATCTGCGCCGCCGTGGTCGGGTTCATATCCGATCCGCCTGATGACCGCGCCGTATCTTCATAGCTGGCGGTGGTGGCAGCGATGGAGGTGGCGACCAACCGCGTGCCGGTCTTGACCTCGATCAGCACGATCACGGCGGAAACGGCCCCGGCGGCGATGATCGCCAGCACGGTCCAGCGCAGTGCATCGACGCGGTTGAGGATCAGCATGGCGGCCAAAGCCGGGACCACCGATGCCACCAGCTTCCACATATAATCCACGCCCTCATCGCGATGTTCACTCAAGGTCCAGCTGAACACGATCCAGCAGCCCAGCAGCAGGATCAGCTTTACGCCATGCGGCAAGAGGGGTTCATCCAGCCGCGCCGGGCGTACCGGCTGGGCCAGCAGCAAGGCCGCAGCGCACAGGATAATGCCGCCAAACAGCATCTCGCCCATCGAAATCGGCAGGCTGGCGGTCAACTTGTTGCCCACCGCATCCAGCTGGCTGATCATGGCGTAAAGCAGCACCACGCCAATGCTGACCAGGCGCAGCGGATCAATCGCAGGAGCGGTCTCTAGCGTTGGCGTAGAGGCACCATAGGGTGCGGCCAGCGCCGCCATTACGCTATGCCGAACAGCAGCGGGCGAGAGCCGGATAGATCGCGGATCGAATCACTCAATTGCGCCAGCGTTTCATGCCGTCCTGCAATCGACGATGGCACCACCACCAGCACGGCGGCATGGCGGATCGCGCGGAACAGATCGGGCCGCGCACTTTCCAGCAGGCCGCCACCATAGACCAAGCTGTTGGGCGCGATGGCATCCAGCGGGCGATGGCCCTGTGTGGCATCAATGCGCAGGCGCTTGGGTGCGTTGCCATCGCCGCTGGCCATGACCATGCGATAGAAAAGCTGCGCATCAGCGTCGCCACCGCTGGCCAGAACCAGCAAGGGGCGATCAGCGCCAATGCCTTGGCCGTGCAACACATCACCGATGATCTGCGCGGCTTCGGTCAATTGATCGGCATCGGGCTGGCGCGTGATGATGTGGTGCAGGCGCACATATTGCGGGATTGCAGGCGCAACCTCTTGCCAGGGCTCCTCAGCTACCGCCGCTGCCGCGCCATAAGAGGGGCGGATTCGCGGCATGGGAGGCGGGGCGAAATCGGCGTCCGTTTCGGCAAACACGCTGGTCCCACCGCGCGCCAATCGGCGAATCGGCTGTTCCAATTCGGTTTCATCCTGTTCCGCCGCCACCGGGGTCGCCACGGGCATGTCTGCTCCCTTTGCAGCCTTGGCCTTGGCGCGCTTTTCCTTGCGCGTCTGGCCCGGACCGAACAGCAGCAGCGCCGCTCCGGCCAGTGCACAGCCCGCCACGATACCGATCAACGTGTTGATCAGGATTTTGGGTGAAGAGCGTGTAACAGGGGGCACCGCGCGTTCGATCACTTCGATCTTGGGTGCATTGGCCAGATTTTCGTTGCGGTTAAAGCTGACGCGCTCGGCCAAGGCATCGGTATCGCGCCGCGCAATGGCGATGCGATCATCCAGCGCCTTGATCGATTGTTCGCTGCTGCTCACCCGTGCAAACTGGCCGCGAAGCTGGGCAATGCGCGCCTCACGCGCCGCCATGGCTTTGCGCAGACCTTCGGCTTTGGGGCCTTCCAGCGCCAAGGCCTGTTCGACTGCTTGCTGCGATGTTGACAGCTTGCCCGAAGCCTCGCGCTTCAATCCGCTGACCTGGCCCTGCGCGGCGTCCAGCGCCGAACGGTCGCTGGTCAAACGGCTTTGCTCGGCCATCAATTCTTCGAGCATGCCCTGTTTCTGGGCATCGAGATCGACCACGCCCGCCGATTGTTTCAGCGCGCGCGATTGCGCCAGCAGCGAGTCAAGCTCGGCCTGCTTTTGCGCCAGGCTGGTTTCCAGCGTTTCGGTCAGCTTGGCCCCAGCGCGGCTCGACTGATTTTGCGCACGCGCTACAACCGCGTCTGACAACGCATTGGCCAGCCACGCCGCAGCGACGGGATCATCCCATTCCACCGCGATACGCAGCAAATAGGTGCCTTCCACCGTTTCAATCGTGGTATTTTCCAGCAGCGATTGGGCCAGGTCTTCGCGCAACGGAACCTTGGGCACTTCGCCATAATTGAGCAGAGCCAAAATCTGGCCCGGCGTGTAAAAGGCCGGGATCGACGCGCTGTTTTCAAACGCCTGTTTGGTTTTGCCCGCGCGTTTCGCTTCCCAGCCAATATAGTCTTCTATTACCGGATCGATCACGGGCCGGGTGCGCGCATATTCGGCATAGGTTTGTACCATCACGCTGCCGCCATCAAAGGTGGAGCCGCGCACAAAGCGGGTGGCAAAGCCCAATTCCTCGCTGGTCGGCACAATGTTGAGCCGCGCCGAGGATTCAAAGCTGGGCCGCTGCGCCAGCACGAATGTGCTGAACGCCCAAGCGCCAAAGCCGCAGCCGAGCACGAGCACGCTGACCATCAGCCAACGCGACACGATCAGCCGCCAATAATAGAGACCCAACGGCATCAGGGTGACACCAACGTGACCGAGGAGCCGAAATTGATGCCATTAAACCCAATAATCTGGCGAATGGCGCGCGCGCGATCCGCGGTGCGGCCAATATAGCTTTGCGGCACGATGATGACGCTGAACGGCAGCAATTGCTGCATCGATCCGACATCGCCGTTCAGCACGCTGTCCAGATCGACCATTTCGGCGACCACATTATCGCCGACCGGAGTCAGCATCACGACCTGGCCCAGATCAGCATCGCGGCCGGGGCCACCGGCACGGGCCAGCGCCTCGAACAGAGTCACACCCTTGCGATAGGGATAGGCGCCCGGCTTGCCGACTTCGCCCATCACGAACAGCTCTGGCACAGGGGGGGGCGTGTGATATTCCAGCACCGAAACCGACACCACCGGCTTGGCCAGTTTTGCCCGGTATAATGCGCTCAGCCGGACTTGCAGTTGGCTGGATGTCATGCCCCTGGTCTGGATCGGGTCCAGCATCGGCGGACTGATTTCGCCCGATAATTGCACGCGCTGTTCGCTGGTCATCGCGGGAAAATAGGGAAAGCTGATTCGGATCAGGTCATTGGGATGGAAATCGCCATGGCTTTCCACTGCCTCGGTCAATTTGGCGACCACTTCCGCGCCCAAACGATCAGCCGCTGGAGCAACGGCAATTTCGCCGCGCGGGGCATAAGGCTTTTGTTTAACACAGCCGGTAAGCACCAATGCGCTGCCAAGCAAAGCCACGCATGACAGACGCGCCATGCGAATAAGGGGGGAAGATGCAATAATCATCGTTCCTCCCTGCCCGAACAACGTAAAATTGCCGTTAAGCGCGCATGCTAACCATGGCCAAAATCAGCCGTTCGAACTGGCGCGTTGATTGCGCGACATCATAATGCGCGGCGGTTTTGAAAGCAGGCCCAATGGTGGCATCGCGCATTTGCGGGTCGGCAAGAAGCGCGGCGATTTTGCCGGCCAATCCTTGTGCATCGTTGGGCGCGGTCAGCCAGCCATTGATCCCATCTGTGATAAACGAATCAGGTCCGCCACAGCGTGTGGCCAGCACCGGCACGCCTGCCGCCATCGCCTCGATCAACACATTGCCAAAGCCTTCGCGGCGTGAGGCCAGCACGAACAGCGCAGCCGGTTCCAGCACGGGGCGCAGATCCGCGACATGGCCGCAAAGCTGCACGTGTTTGCCAAGGCCAAGGCTGTCGATTTGCATCTCCAATTGAGTGCGCTGTGGCCCCTCGCCATAAATGGCGAGCGTGCAATCAACGCCCTGATCGCGCAATTGCGCCACGGCATCGATCAACAGATCAAAGCCCTTTTCCGGCACCAAGCGTCCGGCAGACACCAGATGCTGGCTTTTCGGGGCATGGGTGACGTCACCAACGGCTTCCACCACCGGATTTGGCAGCACATGCACCGTCATCGGCTGGCCAATCACCCGGCCCAGCGCGCTGGCAATGGCGGATGTTGGCACCGCCACGGCATCGGCGCGGGGGTAAAGGCGGCGCATCTGGCGGGTGCGAAACCAGCGCCATTTCGCCGTTGCCAGATAGGCATCGGGCATGGTGTGTTCCGACACGATCCTTTTGGCATCGCGCGCGCGCGCCTGCATCAGCGCCAGGTTCATCGCATTGGTCGCGGCATAAGCCAGCACGACGCGGTGGCGGCGCAACTGACGGCCAATATGCCAGCTTCGCAGCAGCGCACGGCCACCACCCAAGATTATCGGTTCAACATCGTCCGGCAGCTCATCCAGAAACGCACCATCGCGCTTGCCCAGCATCAGCACGGGTTGAAATCGGCTGCGATCCAGGGCTTTGATCCAGTTCAGCACCACCCGCTCTGCCCCGCCGGGGCGAAAATGGGGGAGGAGAAAGGCGATTCGCAGCGGTTCGGATTGCGGCTCTTCAGGCGGCATTAGCCCGCCTTTTGCCGAATTTGCGGCCAATCATGTCGGTGGCCATGCGCGCATCGGGCAGGCGCAACGCCATGGCCATGATTGCAAAGATGGTGACGACGACCAAACCGATTGCGGCCAGATTGAGGAATTGCAGGCCCAAATGATTGGTCTGCGGCAATAGCAGAATCATGCCATAGCCCGCCGCCGATGCCACCAGCCCGCATAGGCCCGTGGCGGCAAATTCGCGCAACTGGCCCCATGCCGAAAAATCGGGGAAGCGGCGTTGGGCAATGAACAACGCCGCCGCCATGTTGAGCGCCGTTGCTGCTGCTGCGCCCAAGGCGATACCCGCAACACCAAATAACGGCACCATGATGGCCAGCGCCGCAACGCGCAGACCAATGCCCCATGCGGCGATCTGCAGCATCGCGCCCCGGCAATCGCGCGATGAATCGGCATAGATTGCTGATGTCGTGGCGGTCAACGGAGTGAGGAAAATCGCGGCTGCGCTATATCCCATGGTGGTCAATGTGGTCGACGCGATGCTTTCGGTGCCAAACTCGCCATAGCCAAACAGCACGCGCACGATGAACTCTGCGGCAAAGATCATGCCGATCGACACCAGCAACTGCACCGAAAAGCCCATGCGCTGATAATGGGCAAATCCGTTGGCCGCCGCCTTGGGGTCGCTGGATTGCATGGCGCGCACCAGTTCGGGATAGATGACGGTGGACAGGCTGGCCATCACCAGACCGGGGATTAAAGAGGCCAGCCGAGCACCATATTCGAGCGAGGCGACGCTGCCCTCAACCAGTGTCGAGGCAACGGCGAAATCAATCAACGTCGTCGCCTGATTGAACACGCCATAGATGATCGCGGCCACCACGCCGCCGCCCGCCATCGCTGCACCTTTGCTGGCCACGCCGTCCCGGTCGCGGCTGCGCAGCGCCCATTGC
>JBGSTI010000409.1:0-4608 GCA_041736605.1 Sphingomonadaceae bacterium | reverse complement strand
CCGCATGCGATTCCATGCCCAGCCTGCCCGGCACAGGCGCTGATAAATCCGACAAGGAATTGAAGAAATCCGCAGGCGCCAGCGCGCGCCAGCCGGTCGTTGTCGACAAGGATCAGCTTGGCACCCCAATGGCCGAGCGCGTGGCGACACTGGGTTTCCTTAACAAACGCAACAACCTGTCGCGCGACATCAATTTGAAGCCCGGCGAATCGCTACGCATCGGCAACGCAATTGTGCGTCTGAGTGCGTGCGAACGCACCGCGCCTTGGGAAATCGACCCCGAAGAGGGCGCGTTCGTGCAATTGTTCGTCAATGAACGCCGCGCGGGCGAAGACGCCGCCAAATGGCGCACGGTGTTTTCCGGCTGGCTGTTCCGCAATTCGCCATCGCTCAACGTGGTTGAGCACCCGGTCTATGATGTCTGGGTCAAAAAATGCGATATGCGTTTCCCCGGTGAAGAGGAATCGGCCCCCAAATCGGGTGATGATAATAAGGCTGCCAAGCCTTCGGGCAGCGTGCGCAAGGCCGAGCCTGCCCCCGCTGCATCTCCATCGACCGAAGCCGAGCCTGCCGAAGAAGCGCCGCCGCCTGCCGACACCTGAGGCCGATGGGCACGCGGTGCCCAAATTGTACCGGCCAGCGCCTGATCCAATTTCTGCAAATAGGCCTTTTGGCTGATCTCTACCGCGCCTAATCTGGCGAGATGATCGGTCATGAACTGGCAATCGAGCAGTGCAAACCCGGCGCTGCGCATCGCCGCGACCAGCCACGCCAGCGCGACCTTTGACGCATCGCTGGCTGTGGAAAACATGCTTTCGCCGCAAAATACCCGGCCCAAGGATACGCCATAGAGGCCGCCGACCATCTGATCGTCTTGCCAGCATTCGATGCTGTGCGCATGGCCCAGCTTATGCAAATGGCAATAGCTGTTGATGATCACCGGATTGATCCAGCTATCCTCGCGGCCCGGCCTGGCGGCGGCACAGGCCTGCATCGTGCCGCGAAAATCACTGTCGATAGTGACGCGATATTTGTCCTGCTTGATCGTGCGCAGCAGCGAGCGCGAGAAATGCATGGCATCCAGCGGAAAGATCGCGCGGCGGCGCGGCTCCACCCAATAGACTTCGTCATCCTCACGGCTATCGGCCATCGGAAAAATCCCGCTGGCATAGGCGAGTAGCAGCGTCTGCGGATCAATCATCGCGGATTCAGGAAAGGGCAGGGGACCGCGCGGCATCAGGGAATGTCCGAAATCTATGGCTTAATATTGTACCCCGGCGAACGCCGGGGCCCAGTTCAGCGCTGTCCCTTGCTGGGCCCCGGCGTTCGCCGGGGTACAGGGTGGCGCAAGCCAAAAGCATAGACGCTCCACGCCCATGGCACCAATCACATTTTCACAGCTACAGGGGCTTGCAGGCCAACACAATCACCGCTAAAGGCCGCGCTCTGGCCATAGGAGCGTAGCTCAGTTGGTAGAGCATCGGTCTCCAAAACCGAGGGCCGTGGGTTCGAGTCCCCCCGCTCCTGCCAGATTTAGCAAAAGCGATAGCGCGCGGCGCACTGCTATTGCTCAATGCCTCATCTGAAAATTATCTTGAAAGATTCGATACGCGTTCTTTTGTGCCCTTCAATTGAGGGCGTGACGGTATATTCATATCCATCATTGGACCGATCAATATCGTACAATTTCACGTCCTCTCGGCCCTGATATTGCCCACCAAGAAAAACGGCAAATATGTCGTCGCTTTGTCCGTTATTATAGAGTAATTTCTGCTCATAGCCCTTTACCCGATAGGGAATTTCAAAACCCGTGACGACATAGATGTCGTTATTCGTGTCCTGGCCCCATTCAATCGATTTTGCGCGGTCAAAGACGCCGCGAACCTCTGTGACGGCAAAGGGGCGGGGGCGTGGATCGCTGAATGTTAGCTTGTAGCTTTGGCAACCGCTCACCTCAATTTCAGTGACATCTTGCTGAATTATCGGATCCTCGTCGCTACATTGATCGAGGTCGAGCCAGTTGTGAACCGCGTATTTATAAGTATCGACGCTGGCCACCATAGCGGCAAAAATTGCCGTTATTCCAATAAGTAAGCTTACAATGCAGCCACCGCCTCCACCCCCATCAATCGGTATGATCCTGCCGATAAAAAGAAATTTCGCCATTGCCTCGCCCCTGTTTACAGTTTGAAACAGTGTCACCAGGCCACGGCTTGTCAACGGCCAAATGGCAAGCCGCTGTTTTTGGTATTTTTCGCGTTGTCGCTGCCACCCCATTGGACGGTTTGAATTGCACAGACGATGTTCATGGCCATAGGCTGACAAACTTGCACCATCAGCAATGGAGTTACCGCCAGCTGTGGCAGGTTCCAACCCAAACACCCTTGCCTTTGCGGGCTTTGGCGGTTATGGGCGCTTTCTTTCCGGACAGGGGAATTTTTGTGCACCGGGTTGTTGATCCGGCGTGCAAGGCCCATGTCAGGTATTCGTGAACACTTCCAGGGAGGGCGACAGCCCAAGCGCATGGCAAAGACCAGTCCTTCAGAATTCGTCCGTCAGGTGCGGTCAGAGGCCAGCAAGGTCGTATGGCCGACGCGGCAGGAAACCGTGATGACGTCGATCATGGTCGGCATCATGATGCTGATTCTCGCCATTTTCTTTCTGGGTGTCGATTCGGTTTTCGGCTGGCTGGTGAAGTGGTTGCTGACGCTGGCCTGATACGGGCCTTATCCGTTGCGCGGCGCTCCGCCGGTTCTGTGACAAGCATGTGAAAGATATTTGATGGCTCGCTGGTATATCATCCACGCCTATTCCGGGTTTGAAAACAAGGTGCGGGATTCGATCCTGTCCGAAGCAGAGCGTCTGGGCCTGTCGCAGCTGGTCGAAGCGGTCGAAGTTCCCGTGGAAACGGTGACTGAGGTCAAGCGCGGCAAAAAAGTGCAGGTTGAGCGCAAGTTCATGCCCGGTTACGTGCTGGCCAAGCTGGCGATGAATGACGATGTTTATCACCTCGTCAAAAATACCGCCAAGGTTACCGGCTTTCTGGGTTCGTCGGGCAAGCCCCAGCCGATCAGCGAGGGCGAGGCCGCCCGCTATTTCGGTGCGCGCGAACAGGCCGCTGCAGCGCCCCGCCAGAAAGTCAGCGTCGATTACGAAATCGGCGATCAGGTCAAGGTTCTCGACGGTCCTTTCGCCAGCTTCAATGGGCTGGTCGAAGAGCTCGATTTCGAAAAGAGCCGCGTCAAGGTGTCGGTGTCGATCTTTGGCCGCGCCACGCCCGTCGAGCTCGATTTCGAGCATGTCGAACTGGCGAAATAAGTTTCCAGCCTCTGGCAACGGGGGCTGACCACAGATTCGGATGGGTTTCCATCCGGGTGTCCGTGCGGGAGAGGGGGGTTAACTTCCTCGTTGACCGCTTAATTTGAAGGCTTTGCCGAGAAATTGGCGGCCTGATAGAATGAATGGAGAAAAACCATGGCCAAAAAGATTACTGGCTATATCAAATTGCAGGTGCCCGCCGGCTCTGCCACCCCGTCGCCGCCGATCGGCCCGGCTTTGGGTCAGCGCGGCGTGAATATCATGGAATTCTGCAAGGCGTTCAACGCCTCGACGCAGGAAATGGAAAAGGGCATGCCCATCCCCACGGTTATCACCGTGTTTGCGGATAAGAGCTTTACCTTTGCCACCAAGACCCCGCCCGCATCCTTCCTGATCAAGCGTGCTGCTGGCCTGAAATCGGGTTCGAAAGAGCCCGGCAAAATTTCTGCCGGTACGATCAAGCGTTCGCAGCTGGCCGAAATCGCTCAGGCGAAGATGGCCGACCTCAATGCCAATGACATTGAAGCTGCGACCAAGATCATCGAAGGTTCCGCCCGCGCAATGGGCCTTGAAGTGGTGGAGGGCTGAACATCATGGCAAAGCTGACCAAGAAGCAAAAATCGCTGTCGGAATCGCTCGATCCCAACAAGCTGTATGGCGTTGACGAAGTGATCAAGGCGATCAAGGAACTGGCCACCGCCAAGTTTGACGAATCGATCGAAGTCGCGCTGAATCTGGGTGTTGACCCGCGTCACGCAGACCAGATGGTTCGCGGCATGGTCGTGCTGCCTTCAGGCACCGGCAAGGACGCCAAGGTTGCCGTGTTCGCCCGTGGTGACAAGGCTGCCGAAGCTTTGACCGCTGGTGCGGACAAGGTGGGTGCCGAAGACCTGATGGAAGACATGCAGGCTGGCAATCTCGATTATGACCGCGTCATCGCGACACCGGACATGATGGGTATCGTCGGTCGCCTCGGCAAGGTGCTGGGCCCCAAGGGCCTGATGCCGAACCCGAAGCTGGGCACCGTGACCCCGAACGTGGCGCAGGCCGTGAAGGACGCCAAGGGCGGCCAGATCGAATTCCGCGTTGAAAAAATGGGCATCATCCATGGCGGCATCGGCAAGAAGAGCTTCAGCGATGAAGCCATTCGCGCCAATTTCGACGCTTTCGTGGACGCCGTGGTCAAGGCCAAGCCGAGCGGTTCCAAGGGCACATATCTGCGCAAGGTTACCGTCAGCTCGTCGATGGGCCCGGGCCTGAAGGTTGATCTGGCCGAAATCAACGGCTGAT
>JBGSTI010000361.1:0-4941 GCA_041736605.1 Sphingomonadaceae bacterium | reverse complement strand
CAGCTGAACCTGATTGGCACGGCGCGCCTGGAAATCGGCCAGCGAGTCAAAGTAGATTTCACCGAAAGCACGACGCTGGAACAGGTTATAGCTGTGAACGTCGGTGTGGCTGACGTTGAGCTTCAGGTCATGATCGCCCGTAGACAAATTGGCCGAAAAGTCGATCGACAGGTTTTCCGTGTTGGCGGCGTTGGCATGACGGAACACATCAGGGCCAAAGAACAGGCGCGGAACTGCCGTGGAGCAGCTGGTGGCATTGCCAACCGAGGTCGGATCAAGGCAGACCACCATCTGCGCGAAGTTTTCACCCTGCGGGGTCTGGTCGCGGTTATAATCGCGATACGATACGCGCAGCTGGGTCGACAGAGCGTCGGTCCAGCGCGAGTTCAATTCGAACGTGCCCGAATTGACTTCTTCAGCCGCCTGATACGAGTTCGAGGTATAGCCCAAGGTCGGCGAGTTGGCCGAAATCGAGGTGTTCTGCTGAATCTGCTGATCGCTGGTATTGCGGATATAGGTCAGCGAGACGCGATGATCATCCGAGACGTTCCAATCGAGCTTGGCCGCGATCTTTTCGTCATTTTCAACGGCGCTCGGCGCGAGGCCCAGCGTGTCATAGCCATAGATCGACTGGGCAAGCGCGGTGACATTGTCGACCTGGGCCTGGGTCAGGTTCGGGATCTGTGTGGCGAAACCGGCGCCGATGCCGTTATCGAACGGATCGCTTTCCTTGGTCCGCTCATACGCAACCATGAAGAACAATGTGTCCTTGATGATCGGGCCAGACAGCGTGCCGCCATATTGCTTGGAATCAAAATCCAAGTTGGTCGTGACCGTGCGGGTTTTGTCACCGGTCAGCTTGTCATCGGTATAGCTGTAAAAGCCCGAACCCTTGAAATCATTGGTGCCCGAACGCAGCACGACGTTGATCGCGCCGCCCGAAAATTCACCTTCGGAAATGTCGAACGGAGCGACCTTGACCGAAAATTCTTCGATGGCATCAATCGGCACCGGACCACGCGATGTGGGCAAGCCGCCATTGTTGAGGCCGAAATCGTCGCCAAAGGTCGCGCCATCAACCGAGAAACGGTTGAGACGGCCATTATTGCCGGCGATTTCAATCGTGCGGCTGTTGGTGGGGTCCAGCGTCACGAACGGGTCGCGGCGGGCCAGATCGCGAACGTCGCGGTTCAGCGTGGCGACGCCTTCAATGGCTTCGCGGTCCAGCGCGGTAATCGGGCCATTGCTGGTTGCCGTTGCGCCGGTGACTGCCGATGCCGATACAACGATCTGCTGCTGCGGTTGCAGGCTGATCGGCAGGCGGATGGGCGAACCGGCCTGCAGGAAAATGTCTGTCACCTGGCTCGATTCAAAACCGTCGGCTTCGATGGTGACCGAGAACGGGCCGCCAACGCGCAGACCGTTGAACGAGAACGTGCCGTCATTGTTGGTGGTGCCCTGCTGGCTGGTGCCCGAGGGTTCATGGGTCACGGTGACCGAAGCGCCGGGAACCACACCGCTGTCGCTGGTGACAACACCGCGCACCGACGAGGTGGTTTCTTGCGCCTGCACCGGAGCGGCAAGGCCGCATGCCAGCGAGAGCGAGGCAGCGCTAGCCGCCAGGAAATATTTGAACTGCATCTGGGTTCCCCTTGTCAGGACCATCACCGGGAGAGAGCGGCGTGGCCAAAACTGCATGTTGTTGACTGAAATTTCCGTCGAGCGCGCCGGTAAAGCGGCCATGCGGTCGTTCAGAAGGCGAGACCATTACAGTTTTATGACAATGAAGAATGGATGCAATCGCTTTGGCGGTAGGCCTTATCGTGCAAAGCGCCCGAATCCCGCGCAGAATACGGCTATGCCAAGGGTTTGCGACAGGTTGATATGAATGCGGGCTTATTGTGCACCTGCAACAATTTTCTCAATTGTTACTAAAATGCCACGGCTATAGCGCCCGACAAGCTGGAACAAAAACGGGACCGGTCGCGTATCGCGTCCGGTCCCGAATCATGTAACCCTTGCTCCCCAGGAAAATCCTCAAGGAGCAGCGCATCAAGCAGCGTCGCCCGCGCCCACCTTGTCTTTCATGGCGGCAAACACGCGCACTGGCTGCTTGCGGCCTTCCACCACGTCCTTATCGACAACCACTTCGGCCACGTCATCGGCGGTCGGAATGTCAAACATGGTGTCGAGCAGCAAAGCCTCAACGATGGAGCGCAGGCCACGCGCGCCGGTTTTGCGCTCAATCGCCCGCTTGGCGATGGCTTCCAGCGCATCATCGGTAAAGGTCAACGCCACATCTTCGAGATCGAACAGCTTTTGATACTGCTTGATCAGGGCATTTTTGGGCTCTTGCAAAATCTTGACCAGGGCCGCGATGTCGAGGTCTTCCAGCGTTGCAATCACTGGCAGACGGCCGACAAATTCCGGGATCAGGCCGAATTTCAGCAGATCTTCAGGTTCAGCCAGTTGCAGCAATTCGCCAACCTTGCGGTCATCCGGCCCGGCCACATGCGCGCCAAAACCGATCGAACGCTTTTGCAAGCGGTCGCCAATGATCTTTTCCAGCCCCGCAAACGCGCCGCCACAGATGAACAGAATGTTCGTGGTGTCGACCTGCAAAAATTCCTGCTGCGGATGCTTGCGCCCGCCCTGTGGTGGAACGCTGGCGGTGGTGCCTTCCATCAGCTTGAGAAGCGCCTGCTGCACGCCTTCGCCCGATACGTCGCGGGTGATAGAGGGATTTTCCGCCTTGCGGCTGATCTTGTCGATTTCGTCGATATACACGATGCCGCGCTGCGCCTTGTCGACATTATAGTCGCTGGCCTGGAGCAGCTTCAAAATGATGTTTTCCACATCCTCGCCCACATAACCGGCTTCGGTCAATGTGGTGGCATCGGCCATGGTGAACGGCACATCGAACGTCTTGGCCAGCGTCTGTGCCAGCAAGGTCTTGCCGCAGCCAGTGGGGCCGACCAGCAGAATGTTCGATTTCGACAGCTCTACATCGCCGCTCTTACCGCTATGGTTCAGGCGCTTATAGTGATTGTGCACGGCAACCGAGAGCACGCGCTTGGCGCGGTCTTGGCCGATGACATAATCATTGAGCGTTTCAAAGATATCGCGCGGCGAGGGCACGCCACCATCCTTGCGGCCCGGCACACCAGCTTTGCTTTCCTCGCGGATGATATCATTGCACAGTTCGACGCATTCATCACAGATGAACACGGTCGGCCCGGCAATCAGCTTGCGCACCTCGTGCTGCGACTTGCCGCAGAACGAGCAATAAAGGGTGCTTTTCGAGTCGGAACCGCTGAGCTTGGCCATAATCCATCCTGACTCCACCAAAAGGGCGGAGCATCTGTGCGTCATCCTAGTGCAACAAAAGGGGACTGGTCCAGTGACTTTACCACAATTGGCGGTCATCTGGACCGCAATTCGGCCCCATTATGCACCCGGCAGGGCCGATTGACCCTGCCTTGGCTATACTAATATTTGATTGCCCGAAGCTGAAGACGCCGGGATCAATCCTTTAGGCGCGACGCGAATCAGCCTTCAGCCTCAGGGGTCGAGGGCGTTGGGCGCGTCTCAAACACCTGATCGACAAGGCCAAATGCCTTGGCTTCATCAGCCTCAAGGAAGGTATCGCGGTCCATGACCTTTTCGATCTCTTCCAGTGTGCGGCCCGTATATTTTACATACAGGCTGTTCAGCCGGGTGCGGATGCGCAGAATTTCCTTGGCCTGGATTTCGATATCCGATGCCATACCGCGTGCGCCGCCCGAGGGCTGATGCACCATGATCCGCGCATTGGGCAGCGCGATTCGCATACCGGGCTCACCCGCCGCCAGCAGGAAGCTGCCCATCGAGGCAGCCTGACCAATGCAGACGGTGGAAATGCGCGGCTTGATATATTGCATGGTGTCATGGATCGCCATGCCTGCCGTCACCACGCCGCCGGGCGAATTGATGTACATATAGATGTCTTTGTTCGGATTTTCCGATTCAAGGAACAATAGCTGCGCCACGATCAACGAGGCCATGCCATCTTCAACCTGACCGGTGACGAACACGATGCGTTCGCGCAACAGGCGCGAGAAAATGTCAAAGCTGCGCTCACCGCGGCTGGTCTGCTCAACCACCATGGGGACAAGCGCGTTGGTGAGGGTATCAAGCGGATTGAACATGAAAGGCTCTTTTCTGTCTGGTCAAAAGCGGTCGTCGGAATGGCTGGATCAGCCGACCGGGCCTGCCCTACATCGGCGTGATTGCCAAATTGTTCAAGATGCCCCGACTATTTGTGCGGTAAAAGCGCCGCATTGTTGACCCGACAGAACGCAGCGCAATTTCAGTTGCAAAAAACGCAATCTCAACCGCATCAATAGCAATAGAATTTTGCGCAATTATATTATATTGCGGCGCACGATAAATAGAGGCGCATAGCCCATTATCACTGCCCCCCGGAGAGAATGCCCTGATCGCACACACGCAAAAGGAGCATTATCATGGCCAAGTTCGTATCTTTCCTTGCTGCCTGCCTGTCGAGCGTCGTTGTCATTTCGGCAACCTTGGCTTGATTTTGCCCCCTGAATGGGGGTCTAAACAGCAGCAAACGGCCCGGTGACACATCATCCGGCCAATCATTGGCGCCCCGTCGGTAGAACCGAGCGGGGCGCTAATCTTTTGAGGATCAGGCGCTGGCTGCTACCTGCCGCTTAGCCAGCACTTTCGTAATCACATCGCGAAACGTCTCTGCGTCCTGCGCGCCGGGGACCATGAAGCGGCCATCGAAAATTATCGCGGGCACGCCGGTGATATTCTGATCGATCCAATAGGCCTGCTCGGCGCGCACCTTGGCGGCGCGATCGGGATCGGCCAGCGCCGCAGCGGCGTCTGCCCGGTCCAGCCCCTGTTCGGCGGCAATATCCAGCAGCACCTGAT
>JBGSTI010000345.1:0-2697 GCA_041736605.1 Sphingomonadaceae bacterium | reverse complement strand
GCGCATGGTCGCCAGCGGTCCGGTGGCCGAGGCCCAGAAAGTGGCGGTGGGTTCGCCCAGCTCGCTGCTGGACCTGTTTGCCAGCTCGGCGCCCGCCGTGGCGCTGCAAATGGCGTTCGTCATTCTGGTAATCTATTTCTTCCTCGCAGGCTGGACGCGCCAGCGCACCGCCACCATCACAGCGCGCAAAAGCTTTACCGGCGCGATGGCCACGGCGCGGGTGATCCAGAATGTCGTATCGGCAACATCGGCCTATATCGTCACCATCACCGCGATTAACCTGTTGCTAGGTCTGGCCGTCGGGCTGGTCTTATGGGCGCTGGGCATGGAATCGCCTGCCATGTGGGGCGGTATCGTCGCGCTGATGAATTTTGTGCCCTATCTGGGGCCGGTGCTGGCCGCCGTGCTGCTGGCGCTGGGTGGGCTGATGACTTTTGACGATCTGGGCACGGCTTTATTGCCTGCGCTAGTTCAGATCGCGTTCCACACGGTTGAGGCGAATATTGTCACGCCGATGATTCTGGGCCGCCGCCTGACCATGAACCCGTTGAGCATCCTTATTGCGCTCAGCTTTTTTTCATGGGTGTGGGGCACCGCAGGGGCTTTGCTGGCCGTGCCGCTGATGATCATTATCCAGACGGTGCTGGCAGCATCAGGACGCCCGGATATAGCGGGTTTTCTGTTTGAACGGGGCACTTTGGGTGCGCGCGGCGAGGATCGCAATGATGGGCAGGCAGAGGGCTTTTCTGTCGCTGCACCACCATCGGGGCCATCATCGGTATCGCAGAAATCTGCGCCTTGATGCATTTTTGTGGGTTGGGGGTGTTGACAGTCCAGCCACCCTATTCTAACTGCGCGCTTCCAACGAACGCGGGTGTAGCTCAGTTGGTTAGAGTGCCGGCCTGTCACGCCGGAGGTCGCGGGTTCGAGCCCCGTCACTCGCGCCATTTTTTAAATGGCACCGCGTTTGGATCATGCTGGTAAAACAGCAAAAAAGGCAGCCTTGCGAAAGCTTGGCTGCCTTTTTGATTCGGGCTTTTGGACCTAAGGTTCTGGATCAGCGCGGAACTCGGAAATGCCCCGTTTCCATCCAGATCATGATCGGCTTCATCGGGAAAATCCAGGCCAGGCCTGCGACCAGATAAAACACCGCCTGCGCCAGCACGGGCCAGCCGAATACGAACTCAAACAGGTTGAGCACGATCACCGCCCAGCCAAAGATGATCAGCAGCATGGCAATCGCGCCTGCGGGCTTGCGCCATGATGGCTTGATGAATCCCAATCTCATGACGGCATATCCTGTTGCGGCTGATACAGCCTGGTGGGGGTGATGATGGCGTCAAGCCGTTGATCATGCGGCTCCAGCGGCAGATTCTCGGCCAGTTGGCAATCCCAGGCCAGCCCGATGGTGCGAATGCCGGGATGCGCCACCAGATAGCGATCATAATGGCCCGCGCCCTGGCCCAGTCGGTAACCATCGGCGGTGAACGCCAGCAAGGGCACAAAGGCCAGATCGGGCACCAGTTCCTCGGCATCGTCATCTGGTTGGGCAATGCGGAACGGGCCGGGCTGCAATTCCTCGGGCCAGTGATAGCGGCGAAAGGTCATGGGCGCGTTGCGGCTGGCGAAATGCGGTAAGGCCAATATTTTGCCCTGTTCGGCCAGCAGGGTAGCATAGCGCGCGGTTGGCGCTTCGCTGCCCATGGGTTCATATAGCGCAATAATCTGCGCTGCATCGATATATGGCTGAATCATCGCAGGCAGCCGTGCAAAGACCAGACCCTGCATAGAGGCGGGCAGCGCAGCAAAGGCGGCGTTACGCGCGTCGCGCATTTGTGCCCGCAACGCCTGCTTTTGATCAATCATTGCAGGCATATACAGGCCATGTCTCATACAGACTATCAAGAAAAGGCGAAGTGACGGGACCGCCTTTGTCGTTTGCCGGAAGATCCTCTGACGCCAGAACGTCAGGTGGGGGCCATGTGATCGGGGCCAGGGCCCCGGCAGGGACAGCTCCCTTTGGATGATTTATCGCCTCAGGGATTTTCGTGGCGGCTCGTGCAACGCAGTACCCGTCACACACAAGTTAAGCCTTTGGCGCCAGTTTCTCAAGGTCATCTGCTAATTTTTCCAGCCGAGCCGCCAAATGGCCGATCGCGCGGCTGTGATCGGGGGTTGGCGACACAGGCGGAGCGGGGGCAGGGGCCTCTTGTTGCAGCGACAGGGCTGCGTTCTGAAGCTCGCTCAGCTCGTCGGCCAGCAACAGGCAGGTGAACAGCAAGGCGCGCGTTTCCGACGTGTCACCGGCCTGTGTGCGAACCTGAGCCAGCTTGTCGTCAACCATCGAGCCCAATCGCCGCAACTGCGTTTCCTCACCCGGCGCGCAAGACAGCGTATATTGGCGACCGCCCAGGATCATGCTGATGTCCGTCATGACGTCAAATTTCCTTTGCGGTGCTGCTGGTCAGCCCGTCAATCCGGGCAATGCCTTGTTCAATGGCGGCGCGCAGCCGGGCGTTTTCTCCGCGCAACATGGCCACAACGGCGCTATCGGCATCATCACCAGCGGTGGCTGGTTCCACGGAGGCGCTTTGCGCCGGAGCCTGCGCCAGCCGGGCAAGCGCCTGCTCGCTGCGCGATAGCGCGCGCTCCAGCCTGCCAATGGCCAAAATGCTGTCATCTTCCATCGTCGACGCC
>JBGSTI010000341.1:0-1643 GCA_041736605.1 Sphingomonadaceae bacterium | reverse complement strand
TCCTCAAGACCGGCAAGGCCAAAGCCATCCGGTTTTCGACACTTTCGGCGCTGTGTCAGGCCCTTGACTGTCAGCCCGGCGATCTGCTGGCCTATCGCTCCGATCTGCCGCCAGAATGACTCTGGTCACACACGCAACCTGTTAAGGCATGTAAAGCCTTGTCAACTTGACATGACGTCTATGGCAATAACATCATGTAACGCGCTAAAGGGTCACAGGTATAAGTGGGATAAGATGAGGGTTGTGGCCTATGCGGATTGCTATTGCGGATGATGATGCAGAAATCATCGCATTCCTCGCCAAGGTAATTGACGGAATGGGCTATCAGTCGGTGGCCTTTAACGATGGTGAGCGCCTGACCCAGGCTTTGCTGCGCGATACTTTTGATCTTGTGCTGCTCGATTGGTCGATGCCGGGCCGCAACGGCATTGATGTCATCCGCTGGATGTCGGAAACGCTGGAGGATCCGCCAGCGATTATTATGATGACCAATCGCACGGCCAAGGAAGATATCTCGGCGGCCCTCACCGCCGGGGCCGATGATTATATTACCAAGCCCGAAGAAGATCATGTCATTGCCGCCCGCATCGCATCGGTCCTGCGGCGCAGTGGCAATAGCGGCGCGATGGAAAAAATCGCGCAATATGGCGTGTTCACCTTTGACCGGATCAATCAGAAAGTGATCCTCCATGGTGAGGAAATCACGCTGACGGCCAAGGAATTTGAACTGGCCGATATGCTGTTTCGCAACCGGGATCGCACCTTGTCGCGCGCCTATCTGATGGAAATGGTGTGGCGCACCAGTGCGTCGCTGGCCACACGCACGCTGGACATGCATGTCTCGCGCCTGCGCAGCAAGCTGCATCTGGGCCCCGAAAACGGATTTCGCATCTTTACGGTTTTCGGCTATGGCTATCGCTTGGAAACGCTGGCACCCGTTGGGGATTAAGCCCGGCGCAAGGGAAAAGCCTGTGTCCAATTTAGGATTGCCAATGCAACGGCCCATGTTTCGCAGCTTGTTTACGGCAGGTCTGTCAATCGCTGCCCTATGCGCGCCCATCGCCGATGCGCCCGCTTTTGCCGCCCCGGCTGCATCGGCCAGCCACGCCGCGCAAGATGATCATATCATCCACGTGGTGCGCAAGGGCGATACGCTGATAACGCTCGCCGATGCATGGTTTGTGCGCCCTGCCGATTATCGGGCGGTGCAAAAGCTCAACAATATCGCCGATCCGTTCCGTATTCCGGTGGGTTTTCGCCTGAAAATTCCGCACGACGTGCTGCGTTTTCGCGCGACCTCTGCCACGGTCGTGTCCTTTCGCGGCCAGGTCGCTATCCGCAAGGCCGCGCAAAGCATCAATGCGGCCAAGGGCGGCAAGCTGGGCGAAGGCACGGTAATCGTCACTGGCCCGTACAGCTCGATTTCGCTGTCGCTGGAGGATGGGTCATCCTTTACGCTGCCCAGCAATTCGCGCGTGCGGCTGGGCCGTTTGCGCCATTTGCTGCTGCCCGATAGCATCGATTATGAATTGGCGCTGGAAAATGGCCGGGCGCAAACCCGGGGTGCCCCGCTGCGCAAGCCCGAGGGTCGCTATCGCCTGCGCACCCCGGTTGCCGTATCGGCGGTGCGTGGCACCGAGTTT
>JBGSTI010000318.1:0-3051 GCA_041736605.1 Sphingomonadaceae bacterium | reverse complement strand
CCGGGGATGCAGCAGATGGTGCGACTTTATATGTCACGTTGGAGCCGTGCGCGCATGATAGCGCCCGGGGGCCGGCCTGCGCCGATCTGGTGGCAGCGTCGGGGGTAAAGCGGGTGGTGATCGGCCTTGGCGATCCCGATCCGCGCACGGCAGGGCAAGGCATTGCGCGGCTGTTGGACGCGGGCAAGACGGTGGTTTTGGCCAAGGGCGCGGACCAATGGGCCTGCGCAGCGGCTCTGGGTGGCTATCTGATGCAGAAACGCCAAGGGCGTCCGTTGGTGACGCTGAAATTGGCCAGTTCGCTGGATGGCGCGATTGCGCTGGCCAATGGGGAAAGCCGCTGGATCACGGGCGAACGCGCCCGCGCCCATGCGCATGTTACCCGCGCGTTGAGCGATGCTATCCTTGTCGGCGGCGGCACGTTTCGCGCCGATACACCGCAATTGAATGTGCGGCTCGCCGGACTGGAGGATCGCCAGCCAGACCGCCTGATCTTGTCGGGCAACCTAACCGTTCCTGGCTGGACCAGCCTGTCGTCGCCACAGGATATTGCCAGCCTGACCAATGTTCAGCATCTGTTGATCGAGGGCGGCGCGGGCGCAGCAGCGGCGTTTTTGCGCGCGGGCCTTGTCGACCGGCTGATGCTGTATCGCGCGCCGATCTTGCTGGGCGGGGGCCAGCCGATGCTGGACGATCTGGGACTGGACAGCCTGGAACCAGCGCATGGCGTGTGGCGGCAAACCGATGCCCGCACGCTTGGCAGCGACCGTTTCGAAGCCTATGACCGCCGCGATCTGGCGCAGATATTGGGAGTGGATTGATGTTTACCGGAATTATCACCGATGTCGGCACAATCCTGGATGCGCAGCAGCGCGGCGATCTGTGGCTGAAAATCGGCTGTGCCTATCCGGCAGACGGCATTGCAATTGGCGCGTCGATTGCCTGTTCGGGCACGTGCCTGACGGTCATCGAAACCGGTTGTGATGGCGCGCAAAACTGGTTTGCGGTGCAGCTCTCTGCTGAAACCGTGGGGCTGACGGTGCCGGGCCGCTGGCAGACGAGGCAGCGTCTCAATCTGGAGCGCGCCTTGAAAATGGGTGACGAGCTGGGCGGGCATATCGTCACTGGCCATGTCGATGGCGTTGGCGAAGTGATCAGCGTTGCCAGTGAGGGCGAATCCATCCGCATCGATATTGCCGCGCCCGCCGATCTGGCGGCGTTCATTGCGGGCAAGGGATCGATTACCGTTGATGGCGTGTCGCTGACGGTCAACAGCGTGACTGATCTGCTCGATGGCCGCGCGCAATTCGGGCTGAATATCATTCCGCATACCGGCGACGTCACGACATTGGGGGCGCTGACGGCCGGGGCCTTGGTCAATCTGGAGATTGATACGCTGGCCCGCTATTTGAAGCGGATGCAGGCAGTTTTGGCGGGGGTTTAGACCTATGTCGTGCTCCGGCGCAGGCCGGAGCTGTGGAGTTGGGGGGAAAGTTTGCGCTTTACCGCCACGGCTCCGGCCTGTGCCGGAGCACATTAAGCTTTTCCTCACCCCGTAACCAAGGTGCTGACATTCCCCCATGGCCCGGTAATCGCCAGCGTCGTGGTGGGATTGAAGAAATTGACGAACATTGTCGAACCATCGGGCGACGTGCACACGCCGGTCAGTTCGGTTTGCAGGCGCGAGCGGGCAAAGGCATAGGCCTTGCCCTGCGCCGTGATGCCGCGCAGGTGGTTGTCGACAATCGGCGTATATTGATCTTCGCACACCATCAAATGGCCATTGGGCATGACAGTCAGGTTGTCGCCATAATTATATAGCGCCGTGCTGGTCGATTCAAAGAACAGCTCCAGCTTGCCGGGCTGGCGGCGTTCGTCCTTATGGCCTTCCTTGGCCGAGGGGCGATAGCGATAGATTTGGCCGCAACCTGCCGGACCGCCACTGGTACAGGCAAAGAACAGTTCCTTGGCGCTTTCGCTCCACCAGATGCCTTCGCCGCGCGCAAATACCGCAGCCCCGGCCTGTGTGCCGCGCATCCGCAAATCATCCTCAGGTGCCTCGACATTGTCCAGATCGACCCAGCGGGCATCAACCCATTCGGATACGGCAATGGCGCGTGCGCCGTCTTTGTTGCGGCTATCGGCAGCAGTTTGGCGGACAAAGGCCAAGGCCTGCAAACGGCCACCCTGTTTCAGATCACCCTTGGCAGCGGGCAGCAGGCGATAAAACAGCCCGTCCTCGCGGTCTTCTGTGAGGTAGACGATGCCCGTCGTCGGATCGATGCACGCGGCTTCATGGTTGAAACGGCCCAGCGCCTTTAGCGGTACCGGCGTCACCAGCCCCTTATGCGCGGCGGGCACTTCAAACACATAGCCATGGTCCTGGCCTACCTTGTTGCCGCTGCGGGTCGTGTCTTCTTCGCAGGTCAGCCAGCTGCCCCAAGGCGTGATGCCGCCCGCGCAATTGCGGATGGTGCCCGATAGCGAGAGATACTGGCTTTCGGTGCGGCCGGTTTTGGGATCATATACAATCGTGCTGGTGCCGCCGGGTAAGGGTTTGCCCTCATCATCGCGGTCATAGGTGGCAAAATCGGCCCCCGGATCATCCAACAAAGGACCGAAACGACCATCGCGGGCGCGCAGTTCATGGTTGCGCACCAAGGCAAGCTTGCCATTGCCCAGATCAAAACAGCCCATGCCATCGGCAGCGCTGGGCACCTGATGGCCATCGTCCATCAACTGACCAAAGCGCGAAATGACGCGATAGCTGAACCCTTCAGGCAGATCGATCAGGCCCTGCGGATCCTCGATCAATGGGCCATAGCCCTTAACCTCAGACAGCATCGCGCCGGTTTCAGCGGCCAGCAATCGGCCGGTCAAGCCAGCCAGCGCCAAGCTGCTAATACCAAGTCCAAAGCCGCGTCGGGTAATCTGCATGGGAATCACGCTTTCTATCTATGATCTCGTTTGAGCCTAATCGGGATGTGTGACCAATTCGTGGCAATCAGGCCGAGGTGGGGGGCGAAACGGGGGGTGCCGCGACAACATCCC
>JBGSTI010000292.1:0-6564 GCA_041736605.1 Sphingomonadaceae bacterium | reverse complement strand
GCGCCGGGCAGATCATTGACACTGTCCAAAGTGCCCAGCGCAATAATCAGATCGAAACTGGCATCGCCCCAATGCGGCGTATCTTCGTTCACAGGCACGCTGCCCGCAGCCCCTGCCAGCAACGGCCCGGGATCGGCCTGTGTCACCGCAATCCCCTTGGCGCGCAATTGCGGCACCACCAGCCCCCAGGCGTCGCCAATCACCAAAGCCTCGCCGAAATCGCGCGTCACCCAATCCAGCCGCTCCAGCACTTCTTCGGCCATGGCGCGCGCGACATAATCGGCATCACTGCCCGCCTTTATGGCACGCGCCATCCGATCGCGCACAGCGGCGCGGCGGGTGAGGGAAAAGATGCGGGGCGGGGCAGGGGCGTCGGTCATCGGGGGCCTTGTGCCAAGTGCGGCGCTGCGCAACAAGGGGGGATGCGTGAATGGGACGTTCCTTTTGTGTCTCCCCTGCTGTCTGGCGTTACCCAAAGCGCACAGGCGCTGGTCGATTGGGTGTTGCCGCCGCGCTGTCCGTCTTGCGGGGTGACGGTGCAGGCCGACCATCAGTTTTGCGTGGCCTGTTGGCAGCAACTGGCGTTTATCGGTGATCCGCAATGCGCGACATGTGGCCGCCCCTTTGGCGAAACCCGCGATGGCGAAGACCTGATCTGCGCGCCGTGCATGGCCGATCCGCCGCGCCATGACGGGATGATCTGCGCGACCATTTATAACGATGCCTCGCGCGATCTGGTGCTGCAATTCAAGCATGGCGGGCGGGTTGGCCATGCGCAATTGCTGGCGCGGTTGATGCTGCCGGGTGTGCGGCGTCGGCTGGAAGCGGTGGGGCAGGGGCCGTGGCTGGTGGTGCCGGTGCCGCTGCATCGCTGGCGATTGTGGCGGCGCAGCTATAATCAGGCGGGATTGCTGGCGCGCGAATTGGCGGACGGGCTGAATGCCACGCTTAGCGTTGATGCCTTGCAGCGAACGCGGGCGACGCCGATGTTGAAAGGGCGCGGAAGGAGGGAACGTGCGCGGATTTTATCCGCTGCCATTCGCGCCAATCCGGCTCGTCTGGCACAGGTCAAAGGCGCGCATATCCTGCTTGTCGATGATGTCCACACCAGCGGCGCGACCACCGGAACTTGCACCCGCGTGCTTAAGCGCGCCGGGGCACAGCGCGTGGTCGTCGCCTGCTGGGCGCGGGTATTGCGTGAAGGCGAAGAGGCTGCCAGCGCCGAATTTCCCGAGATTTTGGCGGATGAAGAAACATCGCCGCTTGATTATCATTCGCAAAGTGGCACATGACTGTCATTAACGGGTCACAAGACCCAAACCGCTTCCCCTCCTGGACAGAAAGCTGCGCATCATGCCCCGGATAGAGATCTACACCAAATTCACTTGCCCCTATTGCCACCGCGCCAAGCAATTGCTGGAGCGCAAGGGCGCAGCGTTTGACGAATATGACATCAGCTATGGCGGCGATAAGCGTCAGGAAATGATCGCGCGCAGCAATGGCCGGATGACGGTGCCGCAGATTTTCATTGGTGATACTCATGTCGGCGGATCGGATGATCTGGCGGCGCTGGAGGCCGCAGGCAAGCTTGACGCACTGTTGGCGGCCTGAACGCCGATAATGCCTGATCCGGTTCGCATTGCCGTGTTGCAAATGGCCAGTGGCATCGATCCGCTGGCCAATGTTAAGACGTTGAACGCCGCGATAGCCGAGGCAAAGACGGGCGGCGCAGCCATGCTTTTCACGCCTGAAATGTCCGGCCTGCTGGATAGCAATCGCGCGCGCGCAACGCCGCATATTGTGGCGGAGAACGCCAATCCGGTGCTGGCGGCGGTACGCGAAGCGGCGGCATCGCATGGCCTGTGGGTGCAACTGGGATCGCTAGCGATTTTGCGTGAGGATGGCAAATGGGCCAATCGTGGGTTTCTGATTGCGCCTGATGGCCACATCGCCGCGCGCTATGACAAGATCCACCTGTTCGATGTTGATCTGGCCAGCGGCGAAAGCTGGCGCGAATCCGCCGCCTATGCGCCGGGTGATACGGTGGTGGTGGCCGATGGCACGCCGCTGGGGCGGCTCGGCCTTGCCATATGCTATGACCTGCGTTTCCCGGCGCTGTTCCGCGCCTTTGCTGAGGCCAAGGTGGATGCCATTGCCATTCCGGCAGCGTTCACGGTGCCCACGGGGCAGGCGCATTGGCATGTTTTGCAACGCGCCCGCGCCATTGAGGCAACGGCGTTCGTGATCGCGGCGGCGCAGGGCGGCGTACATCAGGACGGCCGCGAAACCTATGGCCATAGTCTTGTCGTCGATCCGTGGGGACAGGTTCTGGCCGATGCGAGGGCGGCCAATGGCGTGATGCTGGTCGATGTTGATCGCGCGCGTATTGGCGAAGTGCGCACGCAATTGCCAGTGCTTGCCAATGCGCGAGCCATAGCGGGCGGGCGCGTCCTGTGATTGTATTTGACCTGCATTGCGCCCATGCTGGCCACCGGTTTGAGGCATGGTTTGCCTCGACCGAAAGCTATCTGACGCAGCGCGCACGGGGGCTGGTCGAATGCCCGATCTGTGGCGATACACAGGTCGATAAAGCGCCGATGGCTCCGCGACTAACGCGCAAGGGCAATCAAATGGGAACCGCCAGCGCCCCTGCGCCGGAACAGGATAATCTGCCCGTTCCTGTTCCTGCCGCTGGCGCACCGGTTGCCGTTCAGGCCGCGCCCGATCCTGCGCAACTCGTCAAAATGATTGAGGCATTGGCCGATATGCAGGCCAAAATGCTGGAAAAATCGGTCTTTGTGGGCGATCGTTTCGCCGATCAGGCCCGCGCCATCCATTATGGCGAAACAGACAAGGCGATCATTCACGGCACCACCAGCGCGCAAGAGGCCGAGGCCCTGATCGACGAAGGCATCGCCATCGCACCCCTGCCTTTCCCGGTCGTGCCCCCCAAAGCGCAAAATTGACCCCGCGCACCTCCGCCACTGCATTCGCGTTGAAACATCGGCCCAGCTTGGCTAACAAGCCGCAACGGCCAAAAGCCATGCGCACCCATAGCTCAGCAGGATAGAGCATCAGATTCCTAATCTGGGGGCCACTGGTTCGAATCCAGTTGGGTGCACCACCGTTACCTAAGTCATTGATATAATTCAATATTATGTTAATCAACTTCGCAAAAAGCGCGCGTTTCCGGGCGGTTTGGTCCGGATGGATCGGCCTTTGCGTGGTCAGAGACGGCGGCGTCTAGGAGGGGTTTACAAATTGGCGTGTTTACAGGCGGATTGAGACGATGTGAATGAAGCCGAGGTAACAGTCGGCGGTTTTGTCGTATCGGGTTGCCAGCCTCCGGGTGTTCTTGAGCTTGTTGAAGCAGCGTTTGACCATGTTGCGCAGGGCATAGCTGTCGTTGACACTAGCAATAAATGGCAATAGCCTTTCAATAATATGAGACCATAGGGGCGGGAGCTTTGTTTCATGTCTGCACCAAGGGACATACTGGCAAAGCAACTGGTTTCTGTGGCCCATAAATACCGCAAGCGCCGATCTTATGCGCGGGCGCTGACATTTTTCCGCATGGCGCAGTATGTTTCGCCTGGCCTTGCCGATGTCTTGGCCCATATCGCATTGTGCCTCGAAGATTTAGGAGGGCGGGCAGATGCGCTGGTCTGGTATCGCAAAGCAGCGCATGGTCGCGCTGCACGGGGATCGGATCTCCTTTGTGCGGCGCACGGGTTGAGGCGCAATCAGGAGCACGAACTGGCAACCCAGGTTTTTGCGCGCGCCGCCGCCCTTGCCAGCGATAATGCTGATGTGCTGATTGAAGCGGCCACGGATTGCAAAACGAGGCACTGTTTCGCGGACGCGGCGAAATTGCTCGAACAAGCGCAGGCGCTCAGACCACATGACGCGGCAATTGCGCGCAAACTTGCATCGCTCCGCGCTGTCGTGGGAAAGGCTGTTCACCAGCTGGATTGCATGATTGTCGGCACAACCGGCACTTGCAACGCATCCTGTATTCATTGCCCCACTGGCAAGGCGTCGACCGCCCATGTGCCGCGCATTCCAATGGACATGAAGCTGTTTCGTCATCTGATCGACCAACTGGCGACCGGAGAGGTCGAGGTGACGGGCCATATCTCGTTCGGCCTGTTCGGCGATGGACTGGCAGACCCCTTTGTCGTGGAGCGCGCCGCCTATGTTCGCAAGGTGCTTCCCGATGTGCGCCTGGAGATCAACACCAATGGCGCTGCCTATGATCCGAAAAAGCATGCAGCGCTGAAAGACACTGTCACCAGGATTACGCTGCATTGCGAATCGCTTATTCCAGAAGTCTATGATCGCCTGATGGCCCCTCTCCGGTTGGAGCGCGTTAAGGCCAAACACGCGGCCTTATGTCGGGATTTTCCGGGCCAGCTTGGCCTTTCCATTCCGATAAGCCGCGCGAACCATGACGAAATGAACGCGATTTTTCGTCATTTCAAAGCCTTGGGCGCAGCGCAGATCGCCTTCTACCCGCTCTCGGCACGCTGTTCGCGCGATCAGACCTTGTTCGACAGCCTGTCTTTCGCGCCGAAAGCCATCGCCTGCACACCTGATGTCATGAACGCCCTGCTGATCGATTGCGACGGCACTGCGGTTTCGTGCTGCAATGATTTCGAGCGCGAAGTGCCGGTTGGCACCTTCCGCGATGGATCGTTGATCGACCTGTTGAACGATCCCAAACGGCAGGCGATGATCAAGGCCCTGGCCGAAAAGCGCCACAGCGAAATTTCAACATGCGCGCGCTGCCGGGCGGATGTGGTGCTGCCGGGTAATGCCGAACTGGTGCTTGAGCCAGCTGAATAGGCTTTGCGGTCGCGTCAGGCTTCTGACGAGTTGCATGCCGCTTCCCATTTATCGGTCCATCGAGCAGGCAGAGCGCATCGATCCGCTTGGCCGCAACTTGCCCGCAGCTCCGCCCAGACGTAGCCGCCACAGCAACACGGTCACGACGATCGCTCGAATAGAGTTTCGCCATCCATGCCGACCTTTATCCCAGCCAGCAGGGGGAATCGGATTGATTACCAAATGGGCGTCCAAAATCAGTTCAATCAATCTGAAATCGACTGCAGGATCTTCAGATCATGACCAATTGGCGAGACTGGTTCGAACCAGCCTGCGTGGTGCGCCATTTATTCCAAGGCATGGATTTACGATAATCCGATGCCGTTCAGCGCCGCAAGCTGATGGTCGGTTCGTCGCATCTTGTCCTTACGCAAAAAGGGGTCCGGATACGCGATATGGCGCATCCGGCCCGTTAGGAGTTATCAGAACACCGCCTTTATCGTAGCACCCCAGGTGCGCGGATCGCCGGTGCGGCCGGTGATCAGACCGGTATTGCCACCGGGGACATTGAGTTCGTCAAAATAGTTCACGTCAAAGGCGTTGCGGACCCAACCGTAAATGTCGAACCCGGCATCGGTGCGAAAGCCGACACGGACATTGTTGAGCGAGTAACCATCGACGAAGGTGTAGATCGATTGCGATGGATTGGATGACCAGTTCGACCGGTAATTGCCATCTACCGCAGCATAGATTAGGCCGTCCTGACCCAGCAGCGACACCGGTTCGTTGACCTCTGCCCCGTAAGACAGCGCATATTTCGACACGCCGGGCAGGCGCTGTCCGGAAATGTCGCAAAAGGCCGGGCTGTTGGTGCCGGGTACTCCGGGCGCGCCAATCAAAGTGCCAGTGCCGCCACCGGACAATTCGGGCGGGCAGGGGGCGTCAACGAACTCGCGATATTTCGCATCGGTGTAAGCGCCGTTAACATAGAGGTTGAACCGCTCACTGGGGCGGATCGAAAAATCGACTTCGATGCCTTGTGTGCGCACTTGCCCGGCATTGGCCAGATAGCCGCGCACCGTTCCGAACTGGCCATTGGTGACCTGCGACTGATAATTGTTGATATCGGTGCGAAAGGCGGAAAAGTTCAGCGTTGCCCGTCGATCAAGGAACTGTGCCTTGATGCCAGCTTCGAAATGGTTGAGCGATTCCGGCTTGATGGTCTGCGCGGCCAAAGCGGGCACGCCGCTAGCGTCATTGGGCACGCCATTCTGGTTGATGCCGAATGATTTGAAAGTCTTGGCATAGGTGGCATAGGCCAGAACATCCTGTGCCAGCTCATAACTCAATGTCAGATCATAGCTGAGATTCCAGTCGCTGCCGCTGGGGCGATAGGATTGGGGTGAGAAAATCGCCAATTGCGCCGCCTTTACTGCGCCCGTCTGGCCCAGCAGCACCGGATTGCCCTGGCCGTCAAAAACCTGCCGATCATACAGGCCGGTTTTCTTGTCATAATTGACGCGCACACCCGGCTGGATGGTAAAGGCATCGGTGACTTTCCAGCTGGCCTGACCGAACAGGGCAAGGCTGGTATTTCTGAGCGACTGGGTGTTGAATGCCGTCAGCCCATTGAGCACCGAGGGGGCGCGCGACAGGGCATTGCTGGGGTTGATATTCCAACGGCTGGACGCCGAACCATGCTGTTCGGTGCCCTGGGTGTCGATGCGCTGGTGATAGGCA
>JBGSTI010000249.1:0-5643 GCA_041736605.1 Sphingomonadaceae bacterium | reverse complement strand
GCTTTACACCGACTATCTGTTCCTGTTCGAGGCGGCAGGGCTGATCCTGCTCGTCGCGATGATCGGCGCCATCGTGCTGGCGGCTGAGCTGATCTTTGGCATCGGGGCCTATCATGCGGGCGCCATGGGCCTGCAACCGCGCCCTGCCGGTGATGCGGCGACGGTCAGCAACATCCAGCAGATCGGTGAACTGCTGTACACGCGCTATATCTTCCTGTTCGAAACCGCTGGAGTCATCCTGCTGGTGGCGATGATCGGCGCGATTGTGCTGACCAACCGCAAGCGCAGCGGTGTGCGTCCGCAGAATATTTCCGATCAGGTGCGCCGCCGTCCGCAGGATGCGGTGCGCAATGTCAATCAACCCGTCGGTGAAGGGATCGATCTGTGATCGGCATCGAACATTATCTGGTCGTCAGCTCGGTGCTGTTCGTGCTGGGCGTGCTGGGGATTTTCCTCAACCGCAAGAACGTGATCATCATTCTGATGGCGATCGAATTGATCTTGCTGGCGGTAAACATCAATCTGGTGGCGTTCAGCGCCTATCTGGGCGACGTGACGGGGCAGATTTTCGCCATGTTCGTGCTGACAGTGGCGGCGGGCGAAGCGGCCATTGGCCTTGCCATTCTGGTCATCTATTTCCGCGGACGCGGCACCATCGCTGTCGATGATGTCAACCGGATGAAGGGATAATTCCGGTGGACATGATCAAGATCATCGTATTCCTGCCGCTGCTGGCAGCGATCGTTGCAGGCCTTGGCAATCGCGCTTTGGGCAATGTTCCGGCCAAGATCATCACCACGGGCGCACTGTTCATCAGCTGCGCGTTGAGCTGGCCGATCTTCCTTTATTTTCTGAATTTGGGTCCGATTGGTCCCGGCGATTCCGCGCCTGCCGAAATGGTGGTTCCGGTGCTGCAATGGGTGCAATCGGGCGATCTGCGCTTTGATTGGGCACTGCGTGTCGACACATTGACGGCGGTGATGCTGGTGGTGGTGACGACGGTGTCGGCGCTAGTTCACCTATATAGCTGGGGCTATATGGACGAAGATCCCGATCAGCCGCGCTTTTTTGCCTATTTGTCGCTGTTTACCTTTGCCATGCTGATGCTGGTAACCGCCGATAACCTCGTTCAGATGTTTTTCGGATGGGAAGGGGTGGGGCTTGCCTCGTACTTGCTGATCGGTTTCTGGTTCAAGAAACCCAGTGCCAATGCCGCTGCGATCAAGGCCTTTGTGGTCAACCGTGTCGGTGACCTTGGCTTCATGCTCGGTATTTTCGGTGTGTTTCTGGTGTTCGGCACCGTGTCGATCCCCGAAATTCTGGAAGCGGCCCCTGCTATGGCGGGTTCGACCATCGGGTTCCTTGGCTATCGCGTCGACACCATGACCTTGCTCTGCCTGCTGCTGTTTATCGGCGCGATGGGCAAGTCGGCACAGCTTGGCCTGCACACCTGGCTGCCTGATGCAATGGAAGGCCCGACACCGGTGTCGGCGCTGATCCACGCAGCGACGATGGTGACCGCTGGCGTATTCATGATCTGCCGCCTGTCGCCTTTGTTTGAAACCAGCGAGATTGCACTCGGCGTAGTCACGTTTGTGGGCGCGGCCACATGCCTGTTCGCCGCCACCGTTGGCACGACGCAGTTCGATATCAAGCGCGTGATTGCCTATTCCACCTGTTCGCAGCTGGGTTACATGTTCTTTGCCGCAGGCGTTGGCGCGTATAACGCCGCGATGTTCCACCTGTTCACACACGCTTTCTTCAAGGCGTTGCTGTTCCTTGGCGCAGGCTCGGTGATCCACGCCATGCATCACGAGCAGGACATGCGCTATTATGGGGCCTTGCGGAAACACATCCCGCTTACTTTCTGGGCGATGATGATGGGCACGCTGGCGATTACCGGCGTTGGCATCGTCGGCGTGGCAGGCTTTGCCGGTTTCTATTCCAAGGATCTAGTGCTTGAAGCCGCTTTTGCCAGCGGCAGCGAAATTGGTCAGGTCGCGTTCTTTGTCGGCATTTTTGCCGCTCTCTTGACCAGCTTCTATAGCTGGCGTCTGATGTTCCTAACCTTCTCGGGCAAGGCACGCTGGACGCAGAGCGAGCATATTCAGCACGCGCTTCATGACAGCCATGAGCATGACGACCATGCCCATGAGGCCCATGCTGACCACGGTCATGACGATCATGCGCACGCCGATCATGGCGACGGAACGGGCGGCTATCATCCGCATGAAAGCCCGGTGCCGATGCTAATTCCGCTGGCGGTACTGTCCATCGGTGCGGTATTGGCAGGCTTTGTGTTCCATCACGCCTTTGGCGACGCAGAGGCAGGCGCGGTGTTCTGGAAGAACAGCTTGGCCTTTGACGGTCACCTGATGCATGCGGCGCATGAAGTGCCTAAATGGGTGAAATGGGCACCGTTCGCGGTGATGCTCACCGGCCTGTTGATTGCGTATAACAATTATATTCGCAATCCCGATGCCCCCGCGAAGTTCGTGGCCAATTTTCGCGTGCTGCACAAATTCCTTTTCAACAAATGGTATTTTGATGAGCTGTACAATGTGCTGTTCGTCAAGCCTGCCTTCTGGCTGGGCCGTGTGTTCTGGGTACGCGGCGATCAGGGCATTATCGACCGGTTCGGGCCGAATGGCGCGGCGGCAGTGGTCGCTTTGGGCAGCCGCATGGCCGTGCGCCTGCAAACAGGTTTTCTCTATAGCTATGCCCTCGTGATGTTGCTTGGCCTTGTCGCCGCGATCACTTGGTTGTTGGTACGATAACGGAAGCGATTGGCGTCATCATGAACTTAGCGGGTTTCCCCATATTGTCGCTGATGCTGGCCGTTCCTGCGGTCGCGGCGTTGATCTGTCTGTTTGTCGATGCAAAATCGGCGCGGTGGATTGCGCTGGGCGCAACGCTGATCGATTTCGCCCTCGGCATCTTGTTATGGAGCCAATATGATATTGGCGGTGCACAATGGCAGTTTACCGAACGGGCCGAGATTTTTGATCGATTCAGTTGGGCCTTGGGCATTGATGGCATTGCGCTGATGCTGACCATGCTCACTGTTTTCCTGATGCCGATCTGCATCGGGGCCAGCTGGGACTCGATCAAGACCCGTGTCGGCGAATATATGGCAGCGTTCCTGATCATGGAAACGCTGATGATCGGCGTGTTTGCGGCGCAGGATTTGTTCCTGTTCTACATTTTCTTCGAAGCCGGTCTGATCCCGATGTATGTGATCATCGGCATCTGGGGCGGGGCTGATCGCATTTATGCCTCCTACAAATTCTTCCTCTACACGTTGCTTGGATCGGTGCTGATGCTGATCGCGATGTTCTGGATGGCCAATGCCGCTGGAACGACCGACATCCCTACGTTGATGCAGACCGATTTCCCCAAGGAAGCGCAGACCTGGCTGTGGCTGGCTTTCTTTGCCAGCTTCGCGGTGAAAATGCCGATGTGGCCGGTGCATACGTGGCTGCCCGATGCGCACGTTCAGGCACCCACGGCAGGTTCAGTCATTCTGGCAGGTGTGCTGCTCAAAATGGGTGGCTATGGCTTTATCCGTTTTTCGCTGCCGATGTTTCCCGATGCTTCCGCGCAGTTCGTGTGGTTGATCCTAGGCCTGTCGATGGCGGCGGTGGTTATCACCTCGCTGATCGCTTTGGTTCAGCAAGATATCAAAAAACTGATCGCCTATTCTTCCGTCGCGCATATGGCGATTGTCACCATCGGCCTGTTTGCTTTCAACGTGCAGGGGCTTGAGGGTTCGATGATCGTGATGCTCAGCCATGGTCTGGTGGCGGGCGCCTTGTTCCTGTGCGTTGGCGTGATCTATGATCGCCTGCACACCCGCGAAATTGACCGTTATGGCGGCATCGCCATCAACATGCCGCGTTATGCGATCCTGTTCCTGTTCTTCACCATGGCCTCGATTGGCCTGCCGGGGACGAGCGGCTTCGTTGGCGAGTTTCTGTCGCTGGCGGGGATATATCAGGTCTCGACGCTGGCGACTTTGGTGTGCACCACGGGCATCATTCTGGGCGCGGGCTATATGCTTTATCTCTATCGCCGGATTGCCTTTGGCCCGCAAAAGAATGCCGATGCGGCTGCGATGCCCGATATTGGCGCGCGCGAAATGTGGCTGCTGGCTCCGATTGCGGCTGTGGCTTTGTGGATGGGGGTCTATCCTGAAAGCTTCCTCGCGCCGATGCGCAAGGATATCGCGACGCTTGACGCCCGCCTTGCCAATACCAAGCCTGCGGGCGACAGCCTGCTGAAAATGGGCAAGCCGAAACCGGCTGCTGATAAGGCCCATGGTGCTGATCATGGCGCCAAACATGAATCCACGCCGGGAGCGCATTAATGTCTGTCACGCAATCCCTCGCCCTGGTGGCCCCCGAAATGCTGCTCAGCGTGGCCGGACTGGCCCTGCTGATGATTGCCGCCTGGGGCGGTGACAAGGCGTCGCGCCTGATCAGCATCCTGTCTGTTGCTGTGATTGTCGGCGCCGCCGCCTTTGCCGTGCAAGTTTTGTGTTCAGGCACCAGCGCCGACGCTTTTGAAGGGCAGTTGCGGATCGATGCGTTTACCGCGTTCACTCGGTTGATGATCTATGCCGCCGCCATCGTAGCCTTGGTGGTTGCGCCCAAATTCTTTGGTGAACGCGGCGCGATGCGGGCCGAATATCCGATCCTGATTCTGTTTGCGGTGATCGGCATGGATATCATGGTCAGCGCACGCGATCTGCTGGCGCTGTATATCGGCCTCGAACTCAATTCGCTCGCCGCCTATGTGCTGGCCAGCTTCCTGCGCACCGATGAACGCTCGGCAGAGGCGGGCCTGAAATATTTCGTACTGGGCTCGCTGGCATCGGGAATGCTGCTGTTTGGCATGTCGCTGGTTTACGGCTTTGCAGGCGGCACGCATTTCGATGCGATCCGCGAGGCATGGCATAATGACATTCCGATGGGCGCGATGTTTGGCATCATCCTGATGCTGTCGGGTCTGGCCTTCAAGGTTAGCGCCGTGCCCTTCCACATGTGGACACCTGACGTCTATGAGGGCGCGCCGACCCCGGTTACCACCTTCTTTGCCAGTGCGCCAAAGGTTGCGGCCATGGCCATGACCATGCGCGTCGTGCTGGAGGCCTTTGGCCAGCAAGCCGCAGTGTGGCAGCAAGTTGTGATCTTCGTATCGCTCGCCTCGATTGTGCTGGGCGCGGCGGGCGCTATCGGGCAGACCAATATCAAGCGCCTGCTGGCTTATTCGTCGATCAACAATGTCGGCTTCATTCTGGTCGGTCTGGCTGCGGGCACAGCAGAAGGCGCCGCGGCCATGCTGTCTTATCTGGCGATCTATGTCGCCATGACCTTGGGCGGTTTCGCCGCTGTACTGGCGCTGCGCAATGCCGATGGTGAGCAGGTGGAAGACATTGCCTCGCTCGCTGGCCTGTCTAGCACCCGGCCTGGTCTTGCGCTGGCGATGGCGATCTTCATGTTCTCGCTTGCAGGAATTCCGCCGCTGTTCGGCTTCTGGGGCAAGTTCTTGGTGTTCGAAGCCGCGGTGACGGCTGGTTTGGTGCCCTTGGCCGCCATTGGTATCGCGGCATCGGTGATTGGTGCGTTCTATTATCTGAAAGTC
>JBGSTI010000236.1:0-5945 GCA_041736605.1 Sphingomonadaceae bacterium | reverse complement strand
CGCCATCCGCCGCCGCATCAGCGCCGCCGGGCAGGGTCTGGGCAGGGGCGATGCTCGCCTCGCGCACGCGGGTCTCCAAGGTTTCTTTGCCTAGCCTTCGGAGTTAGCGAAGGAAGGTAAAGAAACCTTGGTGATACCCGTCGGTTACGCGATTTTGCAGCCGGTTAAGCTGACGCGCGTTACCGCCCGCCAGCCACCGGTGCGGTTTCACCCGGCAAATAGGCGGGGTTATGCTTGGCCAGCCAGTCCGCCGTTTCCTTCAGCCATTCGATATGATCGGCATCATACGGGAAATTATGGGTATTTTCTTTTTGCTCGACATAGCGATAGTCGCGGCCTTCAACTTTGCCCGCGCCCTTAAGCGCCGATACCAGCACGCGCGCCTGTTCAATCGGAACGCGGCTGTCGCGATAGCCATGGACGATCAGGATCGGGGCCCATTTGCCATCGGGATTCTTGGCAGGCGACACGGTGGCCAGATCAGCCTCTCCCTTGGACAGATAGTTCATGCCAAAGCTGCCCAGATAGCGGCGGTCATAGCGGCGCATCAGGGCCAGATCATACACGCCGGCCCCGGCAATGGTGCAGCGATATTTGTCGCCATCGCGCTGCGCCGCGCGGGCCGAGGCATAGCCGCCATAGGACCAGCCCATCATGCAGACGCGGCTGGGATCAACAACGCCCTGTCCGGCCAGATGGGTGATGGCGTCGTTCAGGTCATCTTGCATGCGGATGCCAAAGCCTTCGCTGCGGCCTTTCTTGACCCATTCCGCGCCATAGCCGCCCGATCCGCGATAATTGGGCTGAACCACCACATAGCCCAGTTCGGCAATGGCCTGCGCCCATGGGAAATAGCCAAATTCTTCGGAATCGCGAACGCCGAACGGGCCACCATGCGGCATGACCACCAAGGGCAGCTTGCCCGCGCCGGTGCGGTGGCGCGGCATGGTGAGTACGGCGGGGATTTTTTCGCCATCGCTGGCGGAATAGGTGATGGTGCTGACGGGGTTCATATCGGCCCCCTTGATCGAATCGCGCACCCAGCCGATCTGGCGAACGCCGCCGGTCACCGTATCATACAGGAAATAGGCACCGGCCTGATTGGTCTTGCCAATGCTGAGGATAAAGCGCGTCGCATCGCGATTATAGCTGGCGATATCCACATTGCCCTTGCCGAATTTTTCCTCGAAAACTTCGACTACGGTCTTGAACGGCTCGGCAGTGAAATAGCTTTTGGACCGCTCTTCGGTGACGGAGAAACCGATGATGGAATCGCGGTCAAAGCTGGGGATCGCGCCATCGGCGTCAAACCCCTTGGATTCAAACAGCGCCTTGCCCAATTCCATGGTTTTCAGGTCAACTTCATAGACCTTGCTATGGCCATCATGGTTTGACGTGGCTACGGCCTTGTCGCCCTCGGCCATGATCAATTGCGGCTGAATGCCCGATCCGGTGAAATCCTTGTCGACCGTGCGCGTGACGGTCTTGAAAGCCTCGCCGTCTTTGGAACGATACAGGATGCGCTGTTCGCCATTGTCACGGTCATATCCGCCACCGGCGCGGACCACGCCCTTGCTATCGGCATACCAGCCGCTCACTTCGACATTGGGTTTGCGAACAACGACATAGCGGCCGGTCTTCACATCCACTTCCACCACTTCGGGGCGGCCCAGCATTTCATAGCTATAGGCGGTCGAATCGCGCTCCAGCAGCAATTTGCCATTGGCGTGATCGATCCACAAAATATTGGCGGCACTGAAACCGGCTTGATCCCAAGCGAGGGGCGTGGTCTTGCCAGTGCCCAGATTGAACGCGGTCAACCGGGTAATGTCGCCGCGATCCGACCCAATGGCTTCGCGCGATGCCAGCGTAATGACCAACGTGTCATTGCCGACCCAGCGATAGCCGCCGAATGTGCGGTCACCCAGATCGCGCAATTCGCCCGATGACACCACGAAACGCGGCGGGGTTTTGGGATTCTCCAGATCAATGATGCTCAGATAATCACTCTGCTTGTGGTTGAGGCGAACGGCCATCAACTTGCCATCGGGCGACATGCGCGGCTGGAACATGAAGGGTTTGACGCCAAACACTTCCATGCCCAGCATCTTGGACGTGTCGACCGCCGATTTGGCGGCAGGCTTGTCCTGCGCCATGGCGGCAGGAGCAGCGGTTACGGTCAGCAAGGTCAGAACAGAACACACACCGGCAAGCAGATTTGAGCGACGCATCGGGAAACCCCCATTATTGTTGCATTGGAAATCAGGCTAAAGCCAACAAGCCACGCTGACAACAGCGTTTATGCAAGCAATTAACCCAAGTTACAGCGTTTATGCCCCCGGCACGCCCAGCGACGCTGCGGCCTCCTTGATGCGGCGCAGTTCAGCGGCATCGTTGCGGAACGTGGCGCTGGCGGTTTTCAGGGCTTCGGCCGCTTTGGCAGTTTCGCCCAATTGCATGCGGCTGCGCATCAGCATGATCCAGCCTTCGGGATTGCGCGGGTTTTTGGCGAGTTTATCGGCCAGGCCATCGACCATGCCCTGCACCATCGCATCCTGCTGACCCGACGGAAGCTTTGTTGCGGCCTGCATTTGCTCGCGGGTTGGACCCGGAATGCCCTGGCCCGCGACATCCGGCCCATAGGTGCGAAAGCGTTGCGCGGCGGGGGCAAAGCTGGTGGCGGCGAGGCGCTTTTCCACGTCGATGCCGCGTTCTTTGCCGACATTGGCGATCACCTCGCGAATATCCTGCGCATAGGGCGCATCGGCGGGCGTGTCTTTCAACAGCGCAAACCAGTCCTCGATGGCGGCGGCGTGCTGGCCGTCCAGATCCTTGGCAACCGCGATGAAATAGCGGGCGCGGGCATCCTTGGGGTCTAGCTGAACAGCTGTGGCAAAGGCAGCGCGGGCATCCTTGGGCACGTCGGCGGTCTTGCTGGCCATCACCAGCGCCTCGCCCAGCATGGAATGATATTCCGCGTTTTTGGGATTAAGCGAGATCGCCCGGCGCATCGCAGTGGCAGCTTCAGCAAAACGTTCCGTCTCAAAATACGACCAGCCCAGCATCCGCCAGCCTTCGGCGTCGTCGGGCTTTTCCTGCAATTTCTTTTCAAGACTGGCGATAACTTCATCGACCGAAGGCGGGGTTTCGCCTGCATCGGTGATGTTGGTGCCCGGCGCAGATGGCGTTTCGCCGCTGCGGCTGATCGCGACGCCCACCGCCGTCACTGCCATCAAACCTGCCGCGATCAGCGCAATGCGCCCCATGGGCAGGGGCTTTTTTTCAGGCTTTGCGGCGGGCGCGGGGGAGGGGGTCGGGTCGGTCATCGGGGCGAATCCTGTAAAGCCGTGGCACTATCGCGCGGTTTGGCCATGAAGCAGGCGTTTTGGCAAGATGGCGCGGAAAACAGCCATCGCGCAAACTAGGGGCTGGAAAGCGCCGTTGTTTTTGCTAGACAGGGGCATAACAGGGTTCGCAGACCATAATCCGCATTGGCTTTCATGGCCTTGCTGCAAAGATTGCCGGGCTTCCTAACGGGCCGGGATCGTCAGCAAATTGTGAAGTCGATCTTGCCGCAACAGGCCATTGGGGGACTGTTTGCGCGCAGCTTTGGGGGAAGCGAACCGGTGTCAGACGTCTATCGGGTAGCCATTATCGGATCGGGGCCAGCGGGCCTCAGCGCCGCATCGCGCGCCGCGCAGCTGGGCCTGTCGCACGTGCTGTTGGAAAAGACCGATCACCTTTCCGACACGATCTACAAATATCAAAAGGGCAAGCATGTGATGGCCACGCCATCGCAGCTGGTCCTGCGCTCTGACCTTGATTTCGATGCGGGCAAGCGCGAGAAGATTCTGGGCATCTGGGACGAACAGACCGAGGCAAACAAGGTCAACGTCAAATATATGGCCGAAGCCAAGGCCATTCGCGGCACCGGCGATGTGCAATCGACCATGGAAATCGCCACGCGCAATCGCGATGGCACCACATCGACCAAGACCGTCGAACGTCGCGCCCCGCCTTATGAAATCGAGCTGACCAATGGTGAAAAGATCATGGCAGAGGCCGTGGTTCTGGCCATTGGTACACAGGGCAATCCCAATTTGATGCGCTGCCCCGGCGGCGATTTGCCGCATGTTCAGTATCAGCTGGATGACCCGACCGAATATGTGGATGAGCATATCGTGATTGTCGGCACGGGCGACGCGGGCATCGAAAACGCGCGCGGCTTGGCCGAAGATTCGGCGCAGCGCAACACGGTGAGCATCCTCAATCGTGGCACTGATTTCCCAACCGCCAAGGACGCCAATGTCAAGGCGCTGCTGGCCGACCGGGATGCGGGCAAGCTGATGGTGCGGCTGGAGGCGGAAACCGCCAGCATCGAACCGGGCTGGATCACGCTGAACACCCGCGATGGCGAAGAACGCATCCGCTGTGACCGCGTGATTGCGCGTATCGGCTCGGCCCCGCCGCGCGGCTTTGTCGAAGGGTGCGGGATTGAATTTTCCAGCAGTGACCGGCTGGCCTTCCCGAAATTGTCGCCCGTGTTTGAAACCACCGCGCCGGGCATTTTCGTCATCGGCGCGCTGGCCGGCTATCCGCTGATCAAGCATTGCATGAATCAGGGGCATGACGTCATTGAGTTCATCAATGGCAATACCAGCCTGAAACCGGCGGATGAGCCGATCCTTGAGGCTAAGTTCCGCGATCTGCCGGGCAACAAGCCGGTGGAATATTGGCTGGAATTCCTTCGCGAAAATGTGACCATTTTGAACGGCATGAACCCATTGCAGATGCGCGAGTTCATGCTCGATTCTGAAGCGCGCTTCTATCGCAAGGGTGAGACGATCTTTGAGCGCGCAGCGCCGGGATCATCCCTGTTCGCCATCGCGTCTGGTTCTGTACATGTGCAGATTGATCCCAAGGACACGTCAAAGGTCGTGCCCATTGGCACCGGTTCGATCTTTGGCGAAGTTGGCCTGATTTCCGGGCGGCGGCGCGGTGCGACGATTGTGGCGGCCGAGGATGCGGTGTGCGTCGAAATCTCGCGCAATGCGGCGCTCAAACTGCAAAGTCAGGTGCCAACCGCGAAGAAAGCGATTGAGCGGATTTCGACCGAACGCCTGTTGCTGCAAATGTTCGGCTCTGGCCTGACCCCTGACGATATCCGCGAAGTCGTGGATACCAGCAAGATCATGAGCGTGCCCAAGGGTGCGGAGATCCTGAAGGAAGGCGATGACGGGCGCGACGTGTTCGTGATCCGCGTCGGATCGATGATTGTCGAGCGGATGATCGGCGGGAAGCCGGTATTTATCTCGTATCTGCCCGCAGGCTCTTATGTGGGCGAAATGGCGTTGCTCGATGGCGGACAGCGCACTGCGACGGTGAAGTCCGCGATCAAATCCGAAGTCATCCGCATCGATGGCGATGCCTTCCAGAAAGTGCTCGACGCCAAGCCGGCGCTGCTAGAACGGGCGCGCGACATGATGAAGCAGCGCCGCGATATCAACGCGCTGATCGAAGCGAAAAAGGACGATTTTTCCAGCGTCGTCGACATGTATTCCGAAGTCGCCAACTTCCTGATCGATCAGGGCATTGGTGAGGGCACCGACGTGCTGTTGATCGATGAGCGGCTGTGCGTGGGCTGTGACAATTGCGAAAAGGCCTGCGCCGATAGCCATGATGGTCTGTCGCGCCTCGACCGCGAAGCAGGCAAAAGCTATGCCCATCTGCACGTGCCGACCAGCTGCCGCCATTGCGAGCATCCGCACTGCATGGCCGATTGCCCGCCCAACGCCATCCGCCGCGGGCCAACGGGCGAAGTTTTTATCGACGATACCTGTATCGGTTGCGGCAATTGCCAGCGCAACTGCCCCTATGGCGTGATCCGGATGGACGCCAAACCGCCCAAGAAGCCGAGCCTGCTGCAATGGATGCTGTTCGGCACC
>JBGSTI010000233.1:0-2971 GCA_041736605.1 Sphingomonadaceae bacterium | reverse complement strand
GGCAAGACTGAGATTTCGCGGCGTCTGGCCCGCATGGCCGATGCGCCGTTTATCAAGATAGAAGCGACCAAGTTCACCGAAGGTGGCTATGTCGGCCGCGATGTCGATCAGATCGCCCGCGATCTGGTGGAAGAAGCGGTGCGTCTGGAAAAAGACCGGCGGCGCGAGGCGGTGCGCGAAGCCGCATCCGAGGCCGCAATGAAGCGCCTGCTCAATGCCCTGGTCGGCGAAAGCGCTAGCGAGGCGACGCGCGAAAGCTTTCGTCAGCGCATCACCGAAAACGCCATGAACGATGCCGAGATCGAAATCGAGGTGGAAGACGCGCCCGCCATGCCGATGGATATTCCGGGCATGGGCGGCCAAGTGGGCATGATCAATCTGGGCGAAATGATGGGCAAGGCCTTTGGCCAGAACCGCCTGAAAAAGCGCAAGATGCGCGTTGCCGATGCGTGGGACAAGCTGGTCGACGAAGAGTCGGAAAAACGCATGGATCAGGATGATGTGGCGCGCGTTGCTTTGGCCGATGCAGCGGCAAACGGCATCGTGTTCTTGGACGAGATTGACAAGATCGCCGTGTCGGACGTGCGCGGCGGTTCGGTCAGCCGCGAGGGCGTGCAGCGCGATCTGCTGCCGTTGATCGAAGGGACAACCGTGGCCACCAAATATGGCCCGATGAAGACCGACCATGTTCTGTTCATTGCCTCGGGCGCGTTTCATGTGGCCAAACCGAGCGACATGCTGCCCGAATTGCAGGGCCGCTTGCCGATCCGCGTCGAGCTGAAGGCGCTCACCGAAGCCGATTTCGTGCGCATATTGTCGTCCACCCGCGCCAATCTGGTTGAGCAATATTGCGCGCTGATCGGCACCGAGGATGTGCGCCTGTCGTTCACTGATGATGCCATTGCCGCCGTGGCGCGCATCGCGGCACAAGTGAACCAGAGCGTCGAAAATATCGGCGCGCGGCGTTTGCAGACGGTCATGGAAAAGCTTTTGGAAGAGATCAGCTTTTCGGCCGAGGACCGCAAGGGTGAGACAATCGTCATCGACGCCGTTTATGTCACCGCGCAATTGGGCGATATCGCCAAGGATGCCGATCTGTCCAAATATGTGCTGTGATTTCGGCTTGATTTCGTTCTAACTTTGTTCCAGTCTCTCCCCTATCAATATGGGGAGATTGGAACATGGCTGAGTCGGACACGGCAATTGAGGGCGGATGTTATTGCGGCGCGGTGCGCTATCGCCTCACGAAACCTGCGGATCGCTGCGCCTTGTGCCATTGCCGCGATTGCCAGCATCAGGCCGGGGCTCCAGGCGTGGTCTGGGGTGCATGGCCGTTGGACGCGCTGGAAATGGTCAAGGGTGAGACGGTGAAATTCGCATCGTCCGAACATGCGACCCGCGAATTTTGCGGCACGTGCGGCACAGGCCTGTTCTATACCAACCCTGTGGTGCTGCCCGGCATCCTAGATGTGCAGGTGATTACGCTCGACAATCCCGAAAGCGTTCCTCCCCAAGCGCATATCCAATATGCCGAACGGATGAGCTGGATGCACAATCTGGGGGATCTTCCCGCCTTTGAACGCTATCCCGGCATGGAATGATAATGTCCGCATGATTGGGCGGGTGATGGAGCAGCATGAAGCGGATGGTGTTTTTCATAGCGTTGCTGATTTTCGCTCTGTTTGGCGGCTGGTTTGCCACGCAAGCGGGGGAGCGTCAGCTCGATCTGGCGGACCGCGCGGCTTATGGCTTTTCGTCGCCTGCCCGGCTGGATCAGGCTGGCTTGGCCTATGGCGATCTGCCGCGCCAGAAGCTTGATGTCTATGTGCCGACTGGCTGGACAAAGGATAGTGGCAAGCCCTTGCCCATTCTGGTGTTTTTCCATGGCGGTTCATGGAACAGCGGCTCGCGCACCGATTATGGCTTCGTCGCCCGCGCTTTGGCAGACAAGGGCGTGATGGTGGTGTTGCCCGATTACCGGCTCGTGCCCGATGGCAAATTCCCGGTGATGGTGGAGGACAGCGCCGCCGCGATTGCATTTGTGGCCGATCAGGCGGCAAATTGGGGCGGAGACCCCCAGCGTCTGTTTGTCGCCGGTCATTCTGCCGGTGCCTATAATGCCATGATGGCGGCTATAGATCGGCAATATCTGGGCCGTCTGGGTAAAGATGCAGGGCTGATCCGCGGCGTCATCGGCCTTGCCGGGCCCTATGATTTCCTGCCCTTCACATCGGATGCCGCGCGTGCGGCGATGGGCCATTGGCCGCGCCTCGTTGAAACCCAGCCCCTATATTACGCGCGCGGGGATGCGCCGCCTTTGCTGCTGCTCACCGGCACCAAGGACACTACAGTTCGCTCGCGCAACAGCGTCGCTTTGGCTGCTGCGGTGACCAGGGCAGGCGGTGTGGCCAGCATGACAGATTATGCGGGCGTCGATCATGCCGATATCATCATGGCGCTGGCCCGCCCATTTCGCGGCAAGGCGCCGGTTCTGGATGATCTGACCGGGTTTTTGACCAAACAGGGTGCGTTCGACGCCGCTGCTTCACCCACGGTTCAGCCGGCAACCAGCAGGACAGCATCATGACCAAGTTTCTTGCCCGCATCATTGCCCTGCTGGCGCTGATCAACATTGCGGTTCAGCCCGTCGCCGCGCAATCAATCCTGCGTGATGCTGAGACCGAGGCGTTGTTTGACGATATGGCTGCGCCGCTGATCCGCGCCGCCGGTCTGGATCCCGCCAATGTCGATATCGTTTTGGTCGGCGACAATTCGATCAATGCCTTCGTTGCGGGCGGGCAAATCGTCTATATCCATTCGGGCCTGATTGCCTCGGCTGACAATGCCAATGAAGTGCAGGGCGTGATCGCGCATGAATTGGGCCATATTGTCGGCGGCCATATCATCCGTTCCAGCGAGGGCGTGAAGGAAGCGACGGGCATTACCATCCTCTCGATGATCCTGGGCGCAG
>JBGSTI010000214.1:0-3616 GCA_041736605.1 Sphingomonadaceae bacterium | reverse complement strand
GCGATGTGATGATCGCGGCTATCACCAGCTGCACCAACACATCGAACCCCGGCGTGATGGTGGCCGCCGGCCTCGTCGCGCGCAAGGCCAATGCATTGGGCCTCAAGCCCAAGCCCTGGTTCAAGACCAGCCTGGCGCCCGGCAGCCAGGTGGTTACCGACTATTTCGACCGTGCGGGCCTGACGCCCGATCTTGATGCGGTTGGCTTCAATCTGGTCGGCTATGGCTGCACCACCTGTATCGGCAATTCCGGCCCGCTGGCCGAGCCGATCAGCAAGGCGATCAATGGCAATGACATTGTCGCCGCCTCGGTCATTTCGGGCAACCGCAACTTTGAAGGCCGCGTGTCGCCCGACGTGCGCGCCAACTTCCTCGCCTCGCCTCCTTTGGTGGTTGCCTATGCACTGAAGGGCACGGTGACCGAAGATTTCACCACCACCCCGATTGGCACCGGCAAGGACGGTCAGGCCGTCTACCTCAAAGACATCTGGCCAACCAATCAGGAAGTCGCCGATACCATCGCATCATGCATGGATCGCGGCATGTTCGAAGCCCGTTATTCGCAGGTCTATAAGGGCGATGAGCATTGGCAGGCGATCAACGTGGTCGGCAGCGAAACCTATAACTGGCGCGCTGGTTCCACCTATGTCGCCAACCCGCCCTATTTCGAAGGCATGTCAATGACGCCCGCCCCGGTGAGCGACATTATCGAAGCCAAGCCGCTGGCCATTCTGGGCGATTCAATCACCACCGATCACATCTCGCCCGCAGGGTCGATCAAGGCCGACAGCCCGGCCGGCAAGTGGCTGATGGAGCATCAGGTCGCCAAGGCTGACTTTAACTCTTACGGCGCGCGCCGTGGCCATCATGAAGTGATGATGCGCGGCACCTTTGCCAATATCCGTATCAAAAACGAAATGGTCCCCGGCATCGAAGGCGGCATGTCGTCATATAAGGGCGAAACCATGCCGATCTATGATGCGGCGATGGCACACAAGGCCGATGGCACGCCGCTGGTGGTGATCGCGGGCAAGGAATATGGCACCGGATCGTCGCGCGACTGGGCAGCCAAGGGCACCAACCTGCTGGGCGTGCGCGCGGTGATCGTCGAAAGCTTTGAACGCATCCACCGTTCGAACCTGGTCGGCATGGGCGTGCTGCCGCTGCAATTCGAAGACGGCACGACGCGCGAGACTTTGGGCCTTACCGGCGACGACACCTTCACCATCCGCAACGTCGCCAGCCTGACCCCGCGTCAGACGGTGACCGTGGACGTAACCCGCAAGGATGGCACAACGTTCAGCTTTAACACCCTGTGCCGCATCGATACCGCCAATGAAGTCGAGTATTTCATGAATGGCGGCATCCTGCACTACGTGCTGCGCAAATTGGCCGCGTAAGGCTGGGCACATTAAGAACGGCGCAAAAGGGCGCGGCTGGCAAAAGCTGGCCGCGCCCTTTGCTTATGGCGCACGCGCAACGCCCAGATACTATGGTCTATTCAGCAGAGAAGTGAAGTCATCCGGTTAGGATGGTGGGCGCGGCAGGGAGTGAACCTGCGACCCCACCCGTGTGAAGGGTGTGCTCTACCACTGAGCTACGCGCCCCTGTTTGGCGGGTGAATCACCGTGCGCCGTCAAGGAAGCGGCGCAATGCCAGAGCGGCCCCGGATTGGCAAGGGGTTTTGGGTAACCGGCCCTCTTGATCCTCCCTGTTTCACAGCAATGGGGAGGAAACTTAGATCTGCTCTTCAAACTTGCTGGCGCGGCGTTTGCCGAAGCGCATTTTGGCCTCAAGGCTCGCGCGGAGCTGGGTGTAATAGGCCTCCAGAAACGCACGTTCATCGCCCGCGCCTGCATTCCAGCCGATCTTGGTGCAGATCGCCTCGGCCACCGAAACCATCGCCGCTTCTTCGCCCTGACGCAGCACTTTTTCCAGCGTTTGCAGTTCATATTCGCCATAATGGCCAAGTTCGGTTGCCGAAAATTCATAGCGTGCACCCGTCGCCACGCTGATGCCGCGCGCGGCTTCGCTTTCGGCGACCAATGATGCCAATTTGACGCGCGGGGTTTCGATCACCCATGTGCCCGCGATCATATCGCCGCCACGCAGCCGGTCCTTGTTGAAAAACGGCAAAAACAGGAAAATCGCGATCCACGCCATGCCCGCTGCCGCGCCCCAGCCTGCGCCATCGCCCAGCATCGCGTTGCTCATCATGAACATCAACGGCAGGAACAACTCGACATCGCGCAGCAAATTGCGCGCGATCACCGCCTCGGTGGTTAGCCGTCCGCCATCGCGCGACGCCACGCGAATGCCCATCAGCCGCTTGCCCCAAGTGGCACCGCGCGGCGACAGTTCGAACGCTGTGAAATAGAAATTGCGCAGCAAGAATACGAAGATGAACCATAGCACGATCACGCCGACGCCCGCAGTATCGCCGTCATCGCCGGATATCTGAAAGCCCAGCACGCCCAGAAAGATCGTGCCGAGGATCAGCGTTGTCACGATGATGATGATATCGATGGTCAACGCACCCGCTCGCGCGCCCGATGATGCGATCTGTACCGACAGGGCAATGCCTTCGGGCGTTACCAAAGTGCGCGTCTTGGCCGGATCGCGCACGCGCCCGGCGACATCGGCGATTCGAGAAGTGGCGGCATTCATGGCTTGGCCTCCGCCCCGCGCCAGCGCCCGGCAAGGCCCAGATACAGAGCCCAGAAGGTCAGCATGATGCCACCGATCAGAAAGCGCGTGGGCGTGTCGTTGATGATCTGGCGGAAATACGCCTCTAGCACGCCCGCGATCATCATCATCAGGACGACACCTGCCATCACGAACGCGGCGCGGCGGCCCGCCTCTGCCGCCATGTCCATTACTGCGCGTTGCCCCGGAAAGGCCATGATCCGGCCGATATGGATGCCCGCCCCGCCCGCCAGCAAAATCGCCAACAATTCGGTGGTGCCATGGATGGAAAGCCACGCGGCGAAATCCAGCCCCAATCCCTTGGACGCAAAGACGTGCAGCATCGCGCCCAACAGCACCATATTATGGATGAGCAACAGGATCGTCGGCACGCCAAAGCAAAAGCCCAGCGCGAACGCCAAAATCGACACTTGCGCATTGTTGCTGAAAAGCATGGCAGCAAAAGCGCCCTTGCCCTCTTGCCCCTGATTGCCGAAAATCGTTTCGCGCAATGTCTCGACGCTGGCATCGGGATCGCGCCCCTGCGCCATTTCGCCGGGCACCAGCCGGTGGAACCAGTCAGGATCGCTATCGACCAGCAGCCAGCCGACCAAAGCCGCGCCAACCATGATCAGCAACGCCGCCAGCATATCCCACGCCATGGCGCGCACCGCGCGGCTCCACCCACCGCCCAGGAAATCGCCCAGCCAGCGCCAGAACGATGTACGCGTGCCATAGATCATCAGATAGGCGCGCATGGTCAGCGATTCGAGATAATCGATGACCGAGCGATCCAGCGAGCTTTCGCGCGCAATCGACAGGCTGGACGCGGCAGTGCGATAGAGCGTTGGCAGGGCGCTTAGATCATCGGCGCTCAATTTGCGCTTTTGCCCTTTTTCCAGCGCGGTGACGATGCGTTCCAGCTCTTGCC
>JBGSTI010000150.1:0-23979 GCA_041736605.1 Sphingomonadaceae bacterium | reverse complement strand
TGGGGTCCGCGCGCTGAGGCGTTGTTGTTTGCCGCCGCCCGTGCCGATCATGTGGAAAAGCTTATCCGGCCTGCTTTGGCGCGGGGCGCATGGGTGCTGTCGGATCGCTATGTCGATAGCAGCCGCGCCTATCAAGGCGGCGGCTTTGATCTGGGCGATGCTGCGATTATGGCCTTGCACGATTTTGGCAGCGAGGGGCTTTTGCCCGATATTACGCTGTTCCTACATCTGCCACAGGATGAATCGGCCCGCCGCGCGCATGGCCGCGATCAGGGACAAAGCGATGCGATTGGTGGACGCGATGCAGATTTTCACGCGCGTGTCGCGCGACAGTTCGCCGCCATTGCTGCGCAAGAGCCAGAGCGGTTTCGCGCTATCGATGCATCGGGCAGCCGCGATGAAGTGTTCGCGCGGATCAGCGCCGCCGTCGCGCCTTTGCTTGCGGACGCCGCCGCCTGATGCAGGGGCAGGACACATCCATCCGCTTTTTCGAAAGCGCGCGGGCATCGGGCCGGATGCATCATGGCTGGCTGATTTGCGGCGAGGCAGGGCTGGGCACGCGCGAATTTGCCTATCGCGCGGCGCGGGCTTTGGTCGATAATATGGCGCTTGATGCCGTGGACGCCGCATTGCTGGATGAACCGCATCCCGATATCCATATTTTAAAGCGTGGGCCAAAAGACAATGCCGAGCGTGAAAAGATGCTCGATGGCAAGGCCTATGAAATCAAACGCAACATCTCGGTCGATCAGGTCCGGGCTTTGCAAGGTCGACTGACGACGCGGCCCACTCTATCGGATCGCCGTGCCATCATCATCGATCTAATCGATGAAATGGAAACTGGCGCGGCGAACGCGCTGCTGAAATCCTTGGAAGAGCCGCCCGCGCAAACGGTGTTCCTTTTGATTGCGCACAATCCGGCGATGCTGCTGCCCACCATCCGGTCGCGCTGTATCCAGTTGCGCTTTGCGCCGTTGGAAGATGCGGCTTTGACCGATTGGTTACGCGATCAATGCCCTGATCTGGAAGGCGCCGATATTGCCCGCTGTGTTCTGGCCGCCGGTGGTGCGCCGGGCCAAGCCTATGAGCTTGCGACCAGTGGCGCTGTGCCGCTGCTGCGCCAGATTGATTCGCTTATCGAACAGGGCGATGTCAGCCTGGCGGGCCGCAATGCGCTGGCCGATATGCTGACTGGCAAGGAAAATCGCGACAAGATGCAATTGGCGCTCGATTACGCCATGCGCAAATCGGCGGCGCTGGCACGTACTGCGCGCGGCCCGGCTTTGGAGCGGGCGCTGGACATTCAGGCGCGGTTTCGCACGCTGGCGGGCGAATTTGTTGTCGCAAATTTCGACAGCCGCTTGCTGGCTTTGGAGATTGGTGGCTTGCTGGCACGGCTCGCCCCGCCTAGATGAGGGGCGAACAGCGCAGGCAAGGGTCTGCGCCCATCAGAACCGGAATTTTACTGCATCATGGCCAAGCCATTTTATATCACCACTGCCATCAGCTATCCCAATGGCCGCCCGCATATTGGCCATGCCTATGAAGCCATCGCCGCCGATGCCATTGCGCGCTATCAGCGGCTTGATGGCCGTCAAGTGCGTTTCCAGACGGGCACCGATGAGCATGGCCTGAAAATGGCGCAAAAGGCGCGTGATCTGGGCACAAACCCACAGGCTTTGGCTGATGAAATGGCGGGCTATTTCAAGCTGATGTGTGAGACTTTGAACATCTCGCATGATCGTTTCATCCGCACATCCGAACCCGATCATCACCGCGCCAGCCAGGCGCTTTGGGCCGCGATGGAGGCCAAGGGCGATCTGTATCTGGATCGCTATGAAGGCTGGTACTCGGTTCGCGACGAAGCCTATTATGATGAGAAGGAACTGGTGGCGGGAGAGGGCGATGAAAAGCTGTCGCCGCAGGGCACGCCGGTGGAATGGACCGTTGAGGAAAGCTGGTTTTTCCGCCTGTCCAAATATCAGCAGCCCTTGCTCGATCATTTTGCCGCCCACCCGGAATTTCTGCAACCCGATGGCCGCCGCAACGAAGTGCTGCGTTTTATCGAAGGTGGTTTGAATGATCTGAGCGTCTCGCGCACCAGCTTTGACTGGGGCGTCAAGGTTCCGGGCAGCGACAAGCATGTGATGTATGTATGGGTGGACGCGCTCACCAATTATCTGACTGGGCTTGGCTATCCTGATGCCACGCCCGATTTTGCGACATTCTGGCCCGCTGATCTGCATCTGATTGGCAAGGATATCGTGCGTTTTCATGCCATTTACTGGCCAGCCTTCCTGATGAGTGCGAACTTGGCCCTGCCGCATTGCGTGTTCGGCCACGGCTTTCTGCTCAACAAGGGCGAGAAAATGTCTAAATCGGTGGGCAATGTTGTCGATCCGATGGACCTGGCGGCAGCGTTCGGCGTCGATCAGCTGCGCTATTTCCTGCTGCGCGAGGTCAGCTTTGGCCAGGACGGCAGCTATGATGAAGCGGCGATTGTCACGCGCTGCAATGCCGATCTGGCCAATAATTTCGGCAATCTGGCACAGCGCAGCCTGTCGATGATCGCCAAGAATTGTGGCGGACTGGTTCCTGTTCCGGGGCCTGCGACCGATGCGGAAACGGCATTGACCGAGGCGGTCGCTGAGGCGCGCGCGAAGCTGGCAAATGCGATGGATGATCTGGCGCTGCACCACGCGGTTGAGGCTGTATGGGCGGCGATGACGGCGGCCAATGGCTATTTTGCAGATGCGGCTCCCTGGGCGGTGCGCAAAGAAGATCCGGCGCGCGCCGACACGATCCTGTATCACACCGCCGAATCCATCCGTCAGCTCGCGATTCTGACCCAATGGGTTATTCCCGAAGGCGCGGGAAAGATTTTGGACCAGTTGGGGCAGGGCACAGACGCCCGGCAATTTGCCGATCTGGCGACACCTTTGGTCCCCGGCCTTGCCTTGCCAGCCCCCAGCGGCGTGTTTCCGCGTCTGGAGCTAGCCGCCTGATGCTGATCGATTCGCACTGCCACCTCAATTACAAAGGCCTGATCGAGACGCAGGATGAGGTCATCGCACGCGCCCGCGCGGCTGGCATCACCGGCATGCTCAACATCTCGACGCGCGCCAGCGAATGGGAGGCCATTGTTGCGACGGCAGAGCGGCATGACGACATCTGGGCCAGCATCGGCATTCATCCGCATGAGGCCGACGAGAATGTCGATATGGATACCGCACGGCTGGTCAAAGCGGCAGCGCATGCCAAGGTGATCGCGATTGGCGAGACGGGCCTCGATTATTATTACGACCATTCGGATCGCGGCGAACAGCAACGGAGCTTTCGTGCCCATATCGCAGCCTCACGAGAAACGGGCCTGCCGCTAATCGTCCATACCCGTGATGCAGAGGCGGATACGCTGGATATCCTGCGCGATGAAATGGGGAAGGGGGCCTTTCCCGGCCTTATCCATTGTTTCACGGCATCGGCTGATTTTGCCGTCGGTGCGCTGGACCTTGGTTTTTATATATCCTTGTCGGGCATCGTAACATTCAAGAATGCCAAGGATTTACAGGTTATCGCTGCCAGTCTGCCACAGGAACGCTTGCTGGTCGAAACCGATGCGCCGTTCCTCGCGCCGATCCCGCATCGTGGCAAAACCGGCGAACCGGCGTTTGTGCGCGATACTGCGGCCTTTGTAGCCAGTTTGCGCGGCGAAACATTGGATGACGTGGCGGCGTATAGCAGCGCCAATTTCTTCCGCCTTTTCGCGAAAGCGGCTGCATGAGGCTGTTGATGCTGGGCTGCGGCACCTCTGCCGGTGTACCGCGCATCTGTAATGATTGGGGCAGTTGCGATCCCAAAGAACCACGCAATCGCCGGTCGCGGTCTTCGATCATGATTGAGGGCGATGATGGTTTTCGAGTGTTGGTTGATACCACGCCCGATTTGCGAAGCCAATGTCTGGCACATGATGTCGGCCATATCGACGCGGTGATCTGGACGCATGACCATGCCGATCATTGCCACGGCATTGATGATCTACGCGGCTTTTACCTGGGCAGCAAGCGCGCGTTGGACGGCTATGGCAGCGCGCGGACCATGCAGGGTTTGCAAGATCGTTTCGGCTATGTTTTCAAGGGTAATCGCGGCTATCCGGCGACTTGCGTGCCATCGGTATTCGAGTCTAATCCATGGCAGCTTGGCGGCATGACGATCCGCACCACCGAAATGCCGCATGGTCCGATATGCAGCACCGGCATTCGGTTCCAACAAGATGCGAAGTCCATTGGCTATGCCACGGATTTTCATGCCATTACCGATGATATGGTGGCGTTGTTTGCCGATATTGACGTGCTGGTGGTCGATGCCTTGCGTATTGAGCCGCATCCGACACATGCGACATTGGATATGGCCATCGAACTGGCCAGCCGTTCTCGTGCAAAGCGCGCGGTCTTGACGCATATGGACAAGTCGATGGACTATGGCAGTCTGTGCGTGATGTTGCCGCCACATATCGTGCCGGGCCATGACGGATTGGAGATCATTTTATGAGTGGAAATGATGCAGGCCAGTTCATCTATCTGGTGCTCGCGCTGGGTCTGGTCGCAAGCTATTTTGTGTCGCGGCGCATGCCATTGGGGCAGACGCTCAAAATGGCTTTGGCCTGGGTGCTGATATTCGGCGTAGTGGCGCTGATCTTCATGGCCTTTCCCGGCCTTGCAGACATCCTAAAATAACATAATACATATTATCAGATTTAAGGAGCGCGCAAATGCTGGAGCCTCTCACCACGATCATGGCCCGCTTGCGCGATCCGCAGACGGGTTGCGAATGGGATGTTGCGCAGGATTTCGCCAGCATCGCGCCCTACACCATTGAGGAAGCCTATGAGACGGCGGACGCTATCACACGCGGCGATATGGATGCGCTCAAGGATGAACTGGGCGATCTGTTACTCCAGGTCGTGTTCCACGCACGGATGGCCGAAGAAGCCGGACATTTCAGCATTCATGACGTCATAGCGTCAATCTGCACCAAGATGGAACGGCGTCATCCGCACATTTTTGGCGATGATGTATCGGGCACGGATCAGCGCGAACGCTGGGAAGATATCAAGCAGGCCGAGCGCAGCAAGGCCGGGTCGGATAGCCTGATGGACAATGTCGCCCTCGCCCTGCCCGCATTGATGCGCGCCCAGAAATTGCAGTCGCGCGCCGCGCGCGTCGGTTTTGACTGGCCCGATGCAGCGTCGTGTGCTGACAAGGTACAGGAAGAACTGGCCGAACTGGCTGAGGCCACTGATGGCGCACATCGGCATGAGGAAGCCGGTGACGTGCTGTTCTCCGCTGTCAATATGGTGCGCAAATATGGGATCGATGCCGAAACCGCGCTCCGCGATGGCAATGCGAAGTTTGAACGGCGGTTCCGGTTGATGGAAGGCATGGCAGGCCATGATGGCCTTAATGGCCGTTCGCTGGATGATCTGGAAGACCTGTGGAAGCAGGCGAAGAACGCGACTTAGAGCCTTCTATATCTTGCGAAATCATCGGCGCTGAGCTTGACCGTCACCAGCATCTGGCTTTCGTCTTCCTCGTCCACAGTCACATCGCTGACATCACCATGCGAATGCAGCCAGGCCAAACGTTGACCATCGCTGGACGGTACCGCAAATTGATGAACCCGTGCGCCGCTGTTGAGCAAGGTTTCGACCGTCTGCATCAGGCCTTCAACACCCTCGCCGGTCAGTGCCGAGATTGGGATGACACGTTTGCCATGCTTGCGTGTCGCGAGCAAAATTTCGCGCTGCTCTTCAGGCACCAATTCCCATTTGTTCCACGCCTCGATCACCAACATGTCGGTTTCCGGTTCGGTGACTTTCCAGCCATTGAGGACGCTGCGTTCGGCGGCGCGTTCATCATCATCGGATAGTTGATCGGTCCCGTCCAACCGCACACCCAGATCGCGCAGCACCGATTCCACCTCACGGCGCTGCATTTCGGCCTGGGGGTGCGCCATATCGCGGACATGGATGATGCAATCGGCGGAGATGACCTCCTCCAATGTCGCGCGGAACGCCGCCACCAATTGCGTCGGCAGATCGGAGACAAAGCCCACCGTGTCGGACAGAATGGCCTTGTCCAGCCCGCTCAGGTCAATCGCACGCATGGTGGGATCAAGCGTGGCGAACAGCATGTCCTGCGCCAGAACATCGGCCCCGGTCAGATGGTTGAACAAGGTAGATTTGCCGGCATTGGTATAGCCGACAAGGGCAATGACCGGCCAAGGCGCGCGCTGGCGGCGCTGGCGGTGCAAGGCGCGTGTTTTACGCACTTGATCGAGTTCGCGGCGCAAGCGACCCATGCGATCACGGATCATGCGGCGATCAGCCTCGATCTGGGTTTCGCCTGGACCACCCAGAAAGCCAAAGCCGCCACGCTGGCGCTCCAAATGGGTCCAGCTGCGAACCAGACGGCCCTGTTGATAGTCGAGATGCGCGAGTTCAACCTGTAGTCGCCCTTCGGCGGTGGTTGCGCGTTCACCAAAAATTTCGAGGATCAGCCCAGTTCGGTCGATGACCTTACGGCCCCATGCTTCTTCCAGATTGCGTTGCTGAATGGCCGACAGATTGCCATCGACAATGATCAGCTCGATCTGTTCCATTTCGGCCAACGCACGGATATTGTCGATCTGGCCACCGCCGATCAGTGTGGCGGCCCGCGCCTGACGCACAGGAACGGCAATTGCATCCTGCACCTCAAGCCCGATGGCCAGCGCCAGTCCCCTCGCCTCTTCAAGACGCGCGGCGATATCTGGCATCTGTCCAGAGGCACGTTGGCGCACCTCAGGATAAATGATCAGGCACTTCGCGCCATGCGCGATTTCCTGGCGTTCGTCAGTGGGAAAACTGCTCTTGGGGGAATCGGTCAAGCTTCGGGTTCGTCCAGTTCTTCGGCCCAGTCGCTGGTCAGATCGATATGGCCATTGGGCTGAATCGTCGACACGGCGTGTTTATAGGCCATTTGCACCATGCCTTCGCGTTCCAGCAGCATGCAGAACAGATCATAGGCGGCAACGCGGCCTTGCAACATCACGCCATTGACTAGGAACATGGTCACCGGAACACCGGCTTCACGCACGTTCATCAGGAAAATTTCCTGCAAAGACCGCATCTTGCGCGTGTTCTTTGCGACGATGTCGTAAAATGGCGTCAGGTCAACCGGCTGTGATGGCATGATCGTTGAGATCGCATGCTTATAGACCAGTTGCGACTGACCATCGCGGCGCAGCAGGATGGAAAAATTGTCAAACCAGGTGACAATGCCCTGCAATTTAACACCCTTGACCAGAAACATGGTCACCGGGATTTTGGATTTGCGCAGCGTGTTGAGGAAAAGATCCTGAAGGTTGGGAGACTTGTCGGTCATTCTGTGATGCCTTGTCTTTGGCCGGAATGCGCGTGGAGTTTTGAGTTCCTTTTGCAGATCGGCAAGGTGAAAACGCCCAATCGGGCCTACGAAATAGTGTTTCTAACTTAGTGATTCGTGCGGCATGCGTCCAGAGTGCAAATCAGGCGATCCGTCGATTTGCCGATAAAGCTTTATTCGCCACCCTCTTCGCGCCCACCGGCAAGGCCCAATGTCTTGAGCTTGCGGTGCAAGGCAGAGCGTTCCATGCCGATAAAGGCTGCCGTCTTGCTGATATTGCCCGAAAAGCGGTTGATCTGAACCTTCAGATATTCGCGTTCGAAATTCTCGCGTGCCTCGCGCAAGGGTACGCCCATCAGCATTTGCATGCCCCCGCCCGCCATTTCACCGCCGCTGCTCAATTCCGCCGGCAGCATGCCGACATCAATCGATTCCAGCGTCGCCGTGGGGGCCATGATGATCGTGCGTTCGATGATATTGCGCAGCTGGCGGACATTGCCTGGCCAGTCAAAGCTTTGCAAAACGGCCATAGCTTCGGCCGAAATACGCGGCGTGGCCAGCCCTTGCTCGGCGGAATAGCGTGCCAGATAATGTTCGACCAGGGCAGGAATATCATCGCGCCGTTCGGCCAGCGCTGGAATGCCGACGGGCACCACGTTGAGCCGATAGAAGAGATCTTCACGAAACCGCCGTTCAGCAATTTCCTGTTCCAGATTGCGGGCCGTGGCCGAAACGATCCGCACATCCACCCGCACATTGCGCAAGCCACCCACGCGGATAAAGCTTTGCTCAGTCAATACCCGCAGGATTTTAGCTTGGGTCGATAGCGGCATGTCGGCCACTTCATCCAGAAACAAGGTGCCGCCATGCGCCATTTCGAGCAGACCGGGGCGGATCATATTACCATCGGCCTCTTCGCCAAAAAGCTCTTCTTCAAAGCGTTCGGGTGTGATTCGGGCGGAATTGACGACGACAAAATTGGCCTGTGATCGCGCGCTCCAGCTATGCAGCAACCGCGCCGCTACTTCTTTGCCGACTCCCGCCGGACCCGTGATCAGCAAGCGACTGCCGGAATTAGCCACTTTCTTTAAAGTCGCGCGCACCTGATTGATTGCGCTGGAATTTCCGGTCAATTCCTCGGCCATCCCAACGCGCTTTTTGAGCCGATCATTCTCTTGCCGCAGCCGCTGCGTTTCGGTGGATCGGGCCACCAGCAACAGCAAACGCTCGGCCTCAAATGGCTTTTCGATGAAATCAAACGCGCCGCGCGAAATTGCCGAAACGGCGGTGTCGATATTGCCATGGCCAGAGATGATGATCACAGGCAATTCGGGCGCGCGGGCCTTGATTGCATCAAGGATTTCCAGCCCGTCAAGCGTGCTGCCCTTCAGCCAGACATCAAGCAGAACCAAGGCAGGCTGGCGTTCATCCAGCGCGGCCAGAGCCTCGTTGCTATTGGCGGCGGTGCGGCATTCATAGCCCTCATCGCCCAGAACGCCCGCCACCAGATCGCGGATATCCTTTTCATCATCAACGATGAGAATATCGAGTCCCATGAGATCAGCTGACCTTTCCTGTTGCGGATTGTGGTGTTGCGTTGGTTTCGGCGGTGTCGGCTCTGGCGCTGGCGTTGCGTCCGAATGTCAGGCGAACGATAGTCCCCGGCCCTTCGGCGCGGTTGTCAAAGGCCAGTTCGCCATGATGTTCCTCAACGATTTTCTTGACGATGGCGAGACCCAGACCCGTGCCCTTTTCGCGCGTTGTCATATAGGGTTCGGCGATACGCTCCCGATCGGCGGGCAGGCCGATGCCATTATCTTCAATGGTGATGGCATAGGCATCGAGGCTGTCATGCACAGTGATGATGATCTGGCCGCGATAGTCGGGTTCGGCATTGGCGCGTTGGCTTTCAATCGCTTCCAGCGCGTTCTTGATAATATTGGTGAGCGCCTGACCGATCTGGCGGCGATCACAATCGAGCGGCATATCGCCCATTTCAGGGCTTAAGCGGAAATCGACCTCTGGATGCGCAACCTCTTGCATGAACAGCGCCTGCCGCACCAATTCAAACAGATTTTCTAGCCTGAACACCGGCTTTGGCAGGCGCGCAAAGGACGAAAATTCATCTACCATATTGCGCAGATCACCCACCTGGCGGACGATGATGTTGGTCAGTTCGTCAAACACCTCAGGATCAGATTGAATCTCGCGGCGATAGCGACGTTTCAGCCTTTCTGCGGCCAGCTGGATCGGGGTCAGCGGGTTCTTGATCTCATGCGCGATGCGCCGCGCCACATCGCTCCACGCGGCCTGCCGCTGATCGAGCAATTGCTGCGAGATGTCCTCAAAGGTGATGACCTGACCAATGGGTTCGCGCGCGCAGCGGACGGATAGGGTCATAAACTCCTTGTTGCGGCTTATCTGCACAATGTCATGACTGGCGTCGCCGCGGGCCAGTTCGGCAATTGGCGGGCTGATGTCTGACAGCATCCGGCCCAGATAATCTTGGCGCTCATCGACCAACAGTAGCCGCTGCGCCGAGCTGTTCATCAATCGGATACGGCCCAGATCGTCGATGGAAACCACCCCTGCAGAAATCGATTCCAAAATGGCCTCGATAAAGGCGCGGCGATTTTCCAGCTGGGCATTGGCACCAACCAGTTGCTGAGTTTGGCTGGCCAATTGCTCGGTCATCCGGTTGAAGGCACGGTTGAGCACGCCGATTTCATCCTGCTGGCCCAAGGCGGCGATGCGCGGCGCAAAATTGCCTGTGCCGACCGTGCGGGTGGCCTGAACCAGTTCGTCGAGCGGGCCAACCAGCCTGTCCGCCGAACGCAGTGCGATCCATAAGGCCACGCCAACCAGGGCCAGCGAAATGATGAACAAAGCGATGTTGAACCGCAGCTGGAGCGAGCGCGCGCGTTTGGCCAGCGAGTCATAATCCTTGAGCACATTTTCGGCGCGTTCACCCATGCTGAGCGCCAGCTGATCGGAATTACGCGCGGTATATAGGTAAATGCCCGATGCCCCGTCCAGCGCCGTCACAGCCTCAATCCGATTGGCCGACGCGCTGACCAGCACTTGTTCGCCCTTGTTGAGCTGTTCGATCATTTTGGGGGTTACGCGCTGGCGGGCGGTGTCCCCGGCGGGATCGACAATCGCGGCGGTGCGCAACACGCCATCGCGGCCAAGCTCGATAATGGCTGATTCATTCAGCTGGCGACTGACCACCTGAAACGAATAGCCCTCGGCAAATTCGGGGCTGTCGATCCGTGCCTGGCCCAGATAGTCGCGCAAATCGCCCGCCATGGCGACGCTTTCATTGCCAACGTCACGCAGATTTTGCTCGTAATAACCGCGCGCCAGCTCGTTCGCATTGGCAAACATGCCGCGCGCCTTATCGGAAAACCAAAAATCGCTGCCGGTCTGAAACAGCAAAGACGCGAAAATCACCACCAGCAGGGTCGGGATCGCCGCCACCAGCGAGAACAGCCCGACCAGCCGCACATGCATGGTGCCCTTACCGCCCGAGGCAGAGCGTGCCGCCCTACCCTTGGCCACGCGGCGGCCCAGCAGCACCATCAGCGCCATGGCAGGCAACAAGCAAGCGATCAGCAGCGCCGATGTGAGCGCCACCGGCAGCACCTTGTCGCGCATGTCATCGCGGGTGATCAGCGAATACGACACGCCCAATGCGGTCATCAGCAGCAACAGGCTGGCCAGTTCAAGCCAAGGGAACACCCCTTCCCCGCTGACCAGCCGCGCAGCACTGCGCCGCCATTTTGGCCAGGCGCGCAAGGCTGCTATTCGATTGGCGATCATGGTGCGAATATACAACAGCCCTGTTGCCAAAATGCAAGGGCTTTGCGATGAACCTGTGGCATTATAGTGCCATTTTGAATGAAAACATAGCTAGTCGGTTGAATGCATGCGATTATCCAGCGCCAGATCGGTCAGCTTTTTGCGCAGCGTGTTGCGATTGATGCCCAGCCACTGTGCCGCTTTCAGCTGATTGCCGCCATGCAATGCCAAGGCTTCGGTGAGCAGCGGGCGTTCCATTTCGGCTAGCAACTGGTCATAAACAGCGCCGGGACGCGCGGGCAGCGATGACAGCAAGGCCGAAATGCAGGCGGCCATTGAGGCGGGATAGCCCGCCCCTGCCCCATTGGCGCTGCTGTGGCCGTTGCTCATGCGGTCCGTATCGGACGCAGAGCCTTCATCGAGCAACGCCAGCACCCCGGCTTCGCCAATCACGTCCTCGCGGCTCATGATCACGATGCGATAGACGAAATTGCGCAGCTCGCGGACATTGCCGCGCCAGCCATGCTGTTCGAGACGAGACAGGGCCGCGTTATCAAAGCGGCGGCGGGGTAGGCCCTCCCGTTCCGCTTCGCCCAGAAAATGCTGGGCCAGTGAACCGATATCGCCATGGCGTTCGCGCAATGGCGGCAGGTGGATGGGCACCACGTTCAGCCGATAATAGAGATCTTCGCGAAACAGACCGCGTTCAATCAGCTCTGCAAAGCCCTTGTTGGTGGCCGAGATGATGCGCACGTCGAGTGTGATTTCGGCATTGCCACCCACGCGCGTAATCCGCCCGGATTGCAGGGCGCGAAGCAGCCGGGTTTGCGCCTGCATCGGCATATCGCCGATTTCATCGAGGAATAATGTGCCGCCATTGGCCTGTTCAAACTTGCCGATCTTGCGCGCTACGGCCCCGGTAAACGCGCCTTTTTCATGGCCGAACAGTTCGGATTCGACCAGTTCCGCGGGGATGGCTGCCATATTGACCGGCACGAACGGCCCCTGTTTGCGGTGGCCCAGATCATGGATGGCCTGCGCCACCAATTCCTTGCCCGTGCCCGATTCGCCCAGCACCAGCACCGACAGATCATTGCGCAATACGCGCGTGATCATGCGATAAACGGTCTGCATCGCTGGACTGCGACCGACCAAAGGCATGGCGGAATCAAAGGCGTCGCCCTCGCCTGGTCCCGCCTTTTGCGCAGCATTGCCAATGGCAGACGATACGGCGCGGACAAGCTCATCCAGATCAAACGGCTTGGGGAAATATTCGAACGCAAAGGCATCGGCGGCGCGCACGGCCGTATCCAAGGTATTCTGCGCCGATAGCACAATGACGGGCATATCAGGCGCCACCGCCTGAACATGGGCCAGGCTATCAATGCCGTCGCCATCCTCCAGCACCACATCGGTGAGCATCAGCGTGTAGGGCCGCGTCGCCAGTGCCGCGTCGCGCTGTTTGATGGTCACACAATGATCGACCGACCAGTTTTCCGCCTGCAATGCCGCCATGATGACATGGGCGATGCTGTGATCATCTTCGAGCAGCAGGATGTCGCTCATGCCGGGTTGTCCGTTTTGGCTGCGACCTGTTCTACAATTGGCAGGAACAGGCGGAACTGCGTTATGCCGCGCGCGGCGTCGCGTTCATGCACAATCCGGCCATTCATATCGCGCACCAGTTTCTGCACCAAGGCAAGGCCCAGCCCCTGCCCGTTCTTTTTGGATGTGACAAAGGGCGAGAACAGATGCTCGCGAACATTTTCGGGCACACCGGGGCCATTGTCGCTGATCCGCACCTCCACCGGCAGGCGCAAGGCCGCGCCATCATTGCCAAGGCGAAGCTTGATTCCGCTGGCAAAGCGCGTGGCGATGGAGATTTGCGGCACCGCTTGATCGCGGCAAGCCTCTACCGCATTGGTCAGCAGGTTGAGCAGAATTTGCACCAATGCATCGCGTTGGCCCAAAACCAGGGGAATCGAGGGATCGAATTCCTCGGTGAATTTCACGTCCTCGCCCTTGGCAGCGCGCACCACGGCACGGGCGCGGTCAATCACTTCGTGGATATTGCAGGGCTCGACGGCTTCAGTGGTTTTGCGGCTCAGCGATTGCATCTGGTCAATCAAGGCGGCGATGCGGTCTACCTCATTGGCGATCAACCGGGTCAGCGCGCGGTCGCTGTCGCTGGCCTTGCGGTCCAGCAATTGCGCCGCACCGCGAATGGCGGCCAGCGGGTTCTTGATTTCGTGGCTGAGGATTTCGGGTGCACGCAGCGCAATTTCATTGCCGCCCGCCAGCGTACGTTCAAACATCTCCGGGCCAGCCGAGGAATCGCTGATCACCAGCATTTGCCAGCCCGGCCACAGGTTGATCGGGGCGAGTGCAACGTGCACCTGCCGCGCCGCTGCCCCTGCGACACGCAGTTCAACCGCGCGCGCCGACAGGTTGCTTTCTCCATCGGTCAAGGCCTGAAGCAGCCGGGCGTCTTCAAACCGCAGAATGTCGATGGATGGGCGGTTACGCATCCGCGCCGCGCTCATCCCCAGCATGGCCTCTGCCGCCGGATTGGCCCCATGCAACATCCGATCTGGCCCCAGCAGCAGCACCGCGACGGGAAGACTGGCAATCTGGGCCTGTATTCCCGGCAAATCGCTCATGCGGCTTCGCGCTCCAACCAGGGGGTGTAGAATTGTTCCAGCGCAGACAATACATCATCTGCGGCATCCATGGTGTTGATCCGGTTGCGCATTTCTGCCGAACCATGCAGCCCCTTGGTATACCAGCCCAAATGCTTTCGGGCAATTTTGACGCCTGCCATCTCGCCATAGAGGTCCATCATTTCGCGATAATGGCCGACCATCAGATGATATTGCTGAACGATGCTGGGATCGGGCACCCGCTCGCCGCTTTCAAACCAGCGCATCACCTGGCCCAACAGCCATGGCCGCCCATAGGCACCGCGCCCGATCATCACGCCATCCGCGCCGCTTTGCGCCAGTGCGGTTTCAGCGTCCTGCACGCTGCAAATGTCGCCATTGACGATGACGGGCAGCGTCACTGCCTCTTTCACCTTGCGCACGAACGCCCAGTCGGCCGATCCACGATACATCTGGTTGCGGGTGCGACCATGGACGGTGATCAGCTGCGCACCCAGATCCTGCGCGATGCGCGCGAGTTCGGGGGCGTTGAGGCTATCATGATCCCAGCCCATGCGCATCTTCACCGTGACCGGCACGGATACGGCCTTCACGGTCGCTTCGATCAGGCTGGCGGCCAAAGGCAGATCGCGCATAAGCGCAGAGCCTGCATCGCCATTGACGACTTTCTTGACCGGGCAACCCATATTGATGTCGATAATCGCGGCACCGCGCTGTTCATTAAGCTTGGCCGCCTCGCCCATTTCTGTGGGGTCGCATCCGGCCAATTGCATCGATACCGGTTCCTCAGCGGGATCCCATGCCGCCTTTTGCAATGACTGGCGGGTTTCGCGGATCATCGCTGCACTAGCGATCATCTCGCTGACGTTGAGGCCCGATCCGAAACGGCGGACCAGCTTGCGAAACGGCATATCAGTAACGCCGGTCATCGGGGCCAATATCACTGGCATGGCGATGCTGACTGGACCGATTGAAATCGGGCGCAACTGGGCCACGGGGCCGGTTTCAGGAAAGAAATTGTCGGTGATGGGAAGCATGCCTGTAACTGCCTAAAATTTAGGCAGGCCTTAGCGGCTATGCTGCAACTGCACAAGCCATCTTGCCCTTGGCCAAAGGCTGGGCCATGGCGAAGCGATGAGCAAGGCCCCTTCCCCTGTTTCCGGTAAAACGGTTGCGCTGATCGTCGCGGCAGGCAGCGGCCAGCGTGCAGGCGGCGGACTGCCCAAGCAATATCGCGATGCCGCCGGAAAACCGCTGGTGCGCCACGCGGTTGAGCGGTTTCACGCAAGCGACGCCATTGATAGCGTGGTGCTTGTTATAGGCGAAGGTCAGGACGACCTGGCACGCGCGGCTCTGGCCGGATTGGCGATGCCAAACCTTGTGCAAGGCGGCGCGACACGGCGCGAATCGGTGCGCGCCGGTTTGACGCATATTGCCGCGCAGGGTGGATGCGATAAGGTGTTGATCCATGATGCAGCGCGGCCTTTTCTGCCTGCTATAGTGATCGCGGATCTGTGCGCCGCGCTCGATAGCCATCCGGGTGCAGTCCCCGCCTTGCCGGTGGTCGATAGCCTCTCACGCGGCGCAAAGGGCCTGCTGGGCGACGCGGTAGACCGCGATGGCCTATGGCATGTGCAGACCCCGCAGGCGTTTCGTTTTGACGCCATCTGGCAGGCGCATCGCGATTGGCCCGATGGCACAGACGCCAGCGACGATGCACGTATGGCGCAGGCCATGGGGCACCAATTGGCCATCGTGCCGGGGCATGAGGACTTGCGCAAATTCACATATTCCGATGATTTCAAGGAACACGCCATGAGCGATGCCAATCCGCAAGCCCGCCAATGGCGCACAGGATCTGGCTATGATGTCCACCGGCTGGTCGCGGGCGAAACCCTGTGGCTGGCGGGCGTCCAGATTGACCATAGCCACGGCCTATCGGGCCATAGCGACGCCGATGTGGCGCTGCACGCGCTCACCGATGCGGTGCTGGGCGCGATTTGCGCAGGCGATATTGGCGATCATTTCCCGCCCAGCGATCCGAAATGGCGGGGCGCATCGAGTGACCAGTTTCTGGCCTATGCCGCCGGTCTTGCGGCAAAAGCGGGCGCGATCATCCACCATGTCGATCTGACCATCATTTGCGAAGCGCCCAAAATTGGTCCGCACAAACAGGCGATGCGCGCGCGGATTGCCGATATACTTGGCGTGGCCGCCAGCAATGTCAGCGTGAAGGCCACCACCACTGAGGGATTAGGCCCAACAGGCCGCAAGGAAGGGATTGCCGCCCATGGCCTTGCTACGCTATCACTGCCCGCATGATTGGGTCGGCTTTTCGGCTTGATGTTTCACTATGTTTGACGCCCTCCTGTCTGGTGGGGCCAATTGGAAAGCGAATATCTATGCGCAAGACTTTGGCAACAATCGGTCTTTCTGCCGCCATGCTGACATTGCCGGTTCAAGCCGTGGCGCAAAGCGGACCACAATGCCTGACGCCGTCGCAAGCAGAGGCGCTGATGGTGACATTGTTGCCCGATGTGATCGGTTCCTTGGCCAATGTATGCAATTCGGCGCTGCCTACCTCGGCCCGGTTACTTAACTCTCAGGATGTCATTGAAAACAGCTATCGTCCCGCAGCACAGGCGGCTTCGGCTGAAGGTACCGCCGCCTTCATGCACATGATGGGCGACAAGGATGAAGCTGTAAGTCCCGAATTGCTCAAGGCCTTGGCCCCGATGCTGATCGGCGAAGCGATTACGTCTGAGGTAAAGCCCGCCGATTGCACCACCATCGATGATCTTTACAGTGCGCTGGAGCCACTGCCGCCACAGAATATGGCGCGTTTGCTGATCGCGCTGGTCAAGCTGGGCGGCAAGGCCGAGTCGAACCAGTTTCTGTGCCCGACAGCTGAATAATAGCGGCCACAATTCATGACCACCGATAGCCCCAACGCAGCATCGCTGCTGCCCGATGATATTGCCCGGCTTGCCGAGCGTGTTATTGCCGAAAACCGCGCCATTGGCCGAAAGATCGCCTTGGCGGAAAGCTGCACCGGCGGGCTGGTTTGCGCGGCGTTGACCGAAGTGCCCGGCTCATCCGAGGTGCTGGAGCGCGGTTTTGTGACATATTCCAACGAGGCGAAGCAGGAATTGCTGCATGTTTCGGAGGATCTGATTGCGACATTCGGCGCAGTATCCATCGCGGTGGCTTGGGCTATGGCACAGGGTGCGATCCGCCACTCGCACGCCGATATTGCCGTGGCAATTACCGGCGTGGCTGGTCCCGGCGGCGCGAGCGAGCACAAACCGATCGGCACCGTCGCCTTTGCCCGCAAGGAACGCGGACAGGCGGATAATGACAAGGATGCAGAGCTGAAATATCTGGGCGCAGACCTGACCCGCGCGCAAGTGCGGCATCAGGCGGTGCTGGTGGCGCTGGAATTGTTGCTGCCGTAAAGGTCTGCGGCTCGGGCTTCAAACGCCTCGACCATCTTACCGAATGCACGGTCGAAATACTGGCCCGCCAATTGTTCAAACAGGCGGTTGCGAAACGTGAATGATACGTGGAAATCCACTTCGCAGCCCTTGGCATGCGGGCGGAACAGCCACTGATTTTCCAGATTTTTGAGCGGCCCGTCGAGATATTCCACCGCAATCCGGCTATGCGGCTCCAGCGTCACTTGCGAGGTAAATTTCTCGCGCAGATGCTTGAAACCCACCACCATATCGGCGGTCATCGCGGTTTCGCTCTCCGCCTTGATCCGCGTTGCCACCACCCAGGGCAGAAACTCGGCATAGCGCCGCACGTCCGCCACCAAAGCGTACATTTGCTCCGGGCTATAGGGCAGGATGCGGATGTCGCGATGGCTGGGCATGACCGCGCGCCTGATCAGCCCTGCTGGCGCGCCAATTGCGCGTTACGGGCATCGCGCATTTTGGCGAAATCCTCGCCCGCGTGATAGCTGGACCGGGTCAACGGGCTGGATGCCACCAGCAAAAAGCCCTTGGCGCGGGCAATCGCGGCATAGGCCTTGAACGCTGCTGGCGTTACAAATTCCTCGACATTGGCATGCTTGGGAGTGGGTTGCAGATACTGGCCCATGGTCAGAAAATCGATATCGGCAGAGCGCATATCGTCCATCACCTGATGCACTTCCAGACGCTGTTCGCCAAGACCCAGCATGACGCCGGATTTGGTAAAGATCGTGGGATCATGGCGCTTGACGCTTTCCAGCAAACGCAGCGAAGCATAATAGCGCGCACCTGGGCGAATGGTCGGATAAAGGCGCGGCACGGTTTCTAGGTTGTGATTATACACATCCGGTCGCGCCTCAACGATGGCCTCTACCGCGGCTTGCGCGCGATTGCGGAAATCGGGGGTCAGAATTTCGATGGTGGTGCTGGGCGTCGTGCGGCGCAGTGCGTTGATCACCTTGACGAAATGGCCCGCGCCGCCATCGGGCAGGTCATCGCGATCCACCGAGGTGATGACGATATGTTCCAGACCCATGCTGGCCGCCGCTGTTGCGACATGCTCTGGCTCCAGCGGATCAACCGCGCGCGGCATGCCGGTCTTGACGTTGCAAAACGCACAGGCGCGGGTGCAGACATCGCCAAGGATCATCACCGTCGCGTGCTTTTTGCTCCAGCACTCACCGATATTGGGGCACGCCGCTTCTTCGCACACCGTATTCAACGACAGGTCGCGCATCAATTTGCGGGTGTTGTTAAACTCAGCCCCCATGGGCGCTTTCACGCGAATCCAATCGGGCTTGCGAACACGGGCGGGGCGGTCGGCTGTTTCGCCATCTGCCGATGGCATGCCGATGGGAGAGAGTTCGGTCATGCCCGCGCCTTAGACCGTTGCACCGATGCTTGCCAGCCTCAATTTTTGGTGGTTATGGGACGCGACACGGAGAATTTGCGATGACCGACACCGCCCAAACACCGAACAACGATTTTGATACTCTTTTGGACGGCTATCGCCGGTTTCGCACCAGCGGTTGGGAGCCAGAGCGCGCCCGCTGGGCCGAATTGCGCGAGGGCCAGCAACCGCGCGTCATGATCATTGCCTGTTCCGATAGCCGGGTCGATCCTGCACAGATTTTTGACACCAGCCCCGGCGAAGTGTTCGTTGTCCGCAACGTCGCCGCTTTGGTGCCGCCCTTTGAAACGACTCCCGGCTATCACGGGGTATCAGCGGCGCTGGAATTTGCCGTGCAGGTTCTGAAAGTGACCGAGATTGTCGTGCTGGGCCATGGCATGTGCGGCGGTTGCCGTGCGGCGCTGACCCGCGAAATGCATGGCACGGAACCCGGTCAGGGCGGTTTTATTGCCGACTGGATCGGCTTGCTGGATGGCGCGCGTGAGCAGGTTTTTGCCACCCATGGCATGACCGGTCGCGTCGCTGAACGCGCCATGGAGCAGGCCGGGGTGCGCGTCAGCATCGACAATCTGCGCACTTTTCCCTGCATTGCGGCCAAAGAAGCCAAGGGTCAGCTGCGGCTGCGCGGCGCATTCTTTGCGATTTCCGATGGCATCCTGCACGTCCTGAATGAGGATGACGGCCATTTCCACCCTGCCTGACCATGATCCCTTGAGCGCGCTATTTGGATCAGCCTATGATCTGGACATAGTTGCGCAGGACAGTTTGACCCGGCTGAAAGCGGCCAGCAAGGATCGCCGCCATCCCATGCATGTGCCGGTGGTCACGACTGTTGACGCCGATGGTGCGCCCCAATCGCGGATGATGGTATTGCGCGCCTTGGATGCCGATCAGCGGACCTTGCGTTTCCACACTGATGCCCGTTCGCCCAAAACCTGGGCCGGGGACCGTGGCTTGCCTGCACAGGTGCTGCTATATGATCCTCAGGATCGCATCCAGCTGCGCTTGTCTGGCGTCGCACAAATCCTGACGGAAGGCCCGCAGGTGGCGCAAGCCTGGGCCGAGAGCCAGCTGATGAGCCGCCGCTGTTACTTGACCGAAGGCGCGCCGGGACGGCTGGTCGATAGTCCGATGGCAGAAATACCCCCGCATCTGATCGGTAAAACACCAACAGCCATGGAGAGCGAAGCGGGCCGCGACAATTTCGCCCTATTATTGTTCCGTTTTGACCAGATTGACTGGCTGCACCTGTCGCATCTGGGCAACAGGGCGATGCGCATTGCGTGGGTTCAGGAAAGCCAGACCCTGTCTTGGCTTGCGCCCTGAACGCCGTCCGGTGATTATGGCGCAGTGATTATTGCGCGCGCCCTTGTTATCCCGTTCCTGCTGGCCATGGCATCGGGGGCCTTTGCGCAAGATACTCCCCTGCCCTTGCCCGAAAAGACGGATATTCCCGCCGAGTTCAGCATTACCCTATGCCCGAATGACAGCGCGGCGCGCGATATGCTGGATCTTTATCACAATGTGCTGCCCGCGCCGCAAAACCATATTCTTGACACCACCCGTTTTTTCGAAGGCCTGGCCGCGACAGGCTGTGTGCAGAATGAAGGGCGGCCAGAGGGGGTCATTACCATCGACACTGTGTTGGCCCGCCGCGATTTCGAACTGGCGACGGCGGTAGAAACCCATATCGCGTTTCGTGGGCGCGGCGAAGATGGCACGCCTGTGATCGCGTTGGTTGATGAAAGCTGGAACAACCGCCTGCCCCGGACCCCGCTGGAGCGTTTTTTGCGCGATTTCACCGATTCTGGCGTGCTGGTGGATATGGATAGCGATCCGCTGCGACCGCTGATCTATGTCTGCGCCACGCCTGCAAAGGCGAAGGGCGTAATTGCGCAAATGGCCGATCCGGAAACGGCATCAGAAGCCGCGCAGGAAACGGCCTTTCGCATGGCCCTAAAACTCAATGCCTGCCAGCCCGGCTATGGCAGCTATACTATCACCGAAATGCATGGCGAGCGCGGGGTAAGTTGCGGATTTGAATGCTGGTCAAACTGGACGGCCTTAAACGGCACCGATGAGAGTGGGCAGACGATAGGCTTGCTGTTCGACGCCAGCCAGATTTGAACATTATCCTCCCATGCTTGCCAAAGTGGCGCTTGGCGGTCAGACATGGTTTCATGATAAATAAAATCAAGCGAGCGCGCTGACCCATGCAAACCGGAACCCTGATCGCGCTTGGCGCCTATTTTGTGCTGATGCTGGGCATTGGCGTTTATGCGTGGCGCAAGTCGACCGCCAATTCGTCGGAATATCTTTTGAGTGGTCGCAGTCTTGGCCCAGCGGTAACGGCGCTGGCGGCAGGCGCTTCTGATATGTCGGGCTGGCTGATGCTGGGGCTTCCCGGCGCGCTGTTTGCCACCGGGCTGGTCGAGGCGTGGATCGCGATTGGTCTGTGGTTGGGCGCTTTGGCCAACTGGATCATTGTCGCGCCACGCCTGCGCCAGCAAACAGTGGATGTCGGCGACGCCCTTACTATCCCCGAATTTCTGGAAAAGAAGTTCAAGGATGATAGCCACGTGCTGCGCATGGTTGCCAGTCTGGTGATCGTGGTGTTCTTTACGCTCTATTCGTCCTCTGGTCTGGTCGCGGGCGGCAAATTGTTCGAAAGCGCGTTTGGCGCGGACTATGTCAGGGGCCTATGGATTACGGCGGCGGTCGTGGTCGCCTATGTAGTGCTCGGCGGATTTCTCGCCGTCAGCCTCACCGATTTTGTGCAGGGCATGATCATGGCGGTCGCCTTGGTCGCGGTGCCAGTCATCGGCTTTGGCGCGCTGGAAAGCGAAGGATCGCTGACTTCGACGCTCAATGCCATTGATCCCAATCTCCTCAGCCTGACACAGGGCGCAACGCTGCTGGGGGTGATTTCGGCCATGGCTTGGGGGCTGGGCTATTTCGGCCAGCCGCATATCATCGTGCGGTTCATGGCGATCCGTTCGGTGAAGGATATGCCGACGGCGCGCAATATCTGCATGGTCTGGATGGCGGTTACCTTGTGCGGCGCGCTGGCGACCGGGCTGATTGGCCGTGCCTGGGCTGAGACCAACAGCGTGAGCGTGGCTGACCCGGAAACGATCTTTGTGCTGATGGCCGAGGCGTTGTTCTCGCCGCTGCTCTATGGCTTTGTGCTGGCGGCCATTCTGGCTGCGATCATGAGCACGATATCGGCACAATTGCTGGTCACTGGATCATCGCTGACTGAGGATTTCTATCGCCTGTTCGTGCGCCGTCAGGCCAGCGAACGGGAGGTTGTGACCATGGGCCGCCTGTCAGTGGTGCTGGTCGCTGCCGTGGCGCTGGTGCTGGCGCTGACGCCGGATAATTCGGTGCTGGGGCTGGTCAGCAACGCCTGGGCCGGATTTGGTGCCGCGTTCGGGCCGGTTATCTTGCTCAGCCTCACCTGGCCGCCCATGACCCGCAATGGCGCGCTGGCGGGCATGGTGACGGGCGCAGCAGTGGTGATCGCGTGGATCGTTCTGGGCTGGAGTTCGACGCTGTACGAGATCGTGCCCGGATTTATCGCGGGCGGTCTGGCTGTGATTGGAGTGAGCTTGCTGGATAAGCGGCAGGTGCAGATGTCGAATTAAGCAATGTGCTCCGGCGCAGGCCGGAGCGTTGGCGTCAGCACCCAACCTTGATGCTTAATCGCCACCGCTCTGGCCTGCGCCGGAGCACAATTGAGATTACATCGCTCTGGGCCCCGGCTTTCGCCGGGGTACAGGTCATCTTATCAGCGCGTCAGCTTCTTATACGCCAGCGCGGTCGGGCGATCCGCCGCATCGCCCAAGCGACGGCGCTTGTCTTCTTCATAGCTTTCGAAATTGCCTTCAAACCATTCGACATGGCTATTGCCTTCGAATGCCAGAATGTGCGTGGCCAGACGGTCAAGGAAGAAGCGGTCATGGCTGATGACCAAGGCGCAGCCCGCGAAATTCTCGATGGCTTCTTCCAGCGCGCCCAGCGTTTCGACGTCAAGATCGTTGGTCGGTTCGTCGAGCAGCAGCACGTTGCCGCCGGTTTTCAGCATCTTGGCCATGTGGACGCGGTTGCGCTCACCGCCGGACAGCTTGCCGACATTCTTTTGCTGGTCCTGTCCCTTGAAGTTGAACGCACCCACATAGGCGCGAGTCGACATGTCATGGCCATTGACCTTCATATAATCGAGGCCGTCAGACACTTCCTGCCAGACATTGTTCGTGGGGGTCAGATGATCACGGCTTTGATCGACAAAGCCCAGACGCACGGTTTCGCCAATAGCGATGGTGCCGGTGTCCGGCTTTTCCTGACCGGTGATCAGCTTGAACAGGGTCGATTTACCCGCGCCGTTCGGACCAATCACGCCCACAATGCCGCCCGGCGGCAGCGTGAATGACAGGTCTTCAAACAGCAGCTTGTCGCCAAAAGCCTTGGAAATGCCCTGCGCTTCAATCACCTTGCCGCCCAGACGCTCAGGCACCTGAATGACGATCTGCGCCTTGCCGGGCTTGCGATCCGATTGGGCATCCTGCAACGCTTCAAACTTGCGGATACGCGCCTTGGATTTGGTCTGGCGGGCCTTGGGGCTCTGCCGGATCCATTCCAGTTCTTCCTTAAGCGCCTTTTGGCGACCGCTATCTTCGCGATCTTCCTGATCAAGGCGCTTGGCCTTCTTTTCCAGATAGGTAGAATAATTGCCCTCATAGGGGAAATATTTGCCGCGGTCGATTTCCAGAATCCAGCCGACGACATTGTCGAGGAAATAGCGATCGTGGGTGATCATCAGCACCGCGCCCGCATATTCCTTCAGGTGGTTTTCCAGCCATTTGACGCTTTCGGCATCAAGGTGGTTGGTCGGTTCATCGAGCAGCAGGATCGACGGCTTTTGAATAAGCAACCGGGTGAGCGCGATGCGGCGCTTTTCCCCGACCGACAGATTGGCGACTTCCCAATCGCCCGGCGGGCATCGCAGCGCCTCCATGGCGATTTCCAGCTGATTGTCGAGCGTCCAGCCATCGACAGCATCAATCTGCTCTTGCAACGTGCCCATTTCGTCCATCAGCGCGTCAAAATCCACATCTTCTGGCGGATCGGCCATCAGCATCGAGATTTCGTTGAAGCGATCAACCATGTCGGCCACTTCGCGCGCGCCATCCTTAACATTTTCCAGCACCGAT
>JBGSTI010000138.1:0-3424 GCA_041736605.1 Sphingomonadaceae bacterium | reverse complement strand
CAGCGCCCGTGCCGGTGCCGCCGCCCATGCCAGCGGCGATAAAGCACATGTGCGAGCCTTCCAGCGAGCGGCGCACTTCTTCCATGGTTTCTTCGGCAGCGGCGCGGCCCACTTCGGGGCGCGAGCCTGCACCCAGACCCTGGGTGATATCGGGACCCAGCTGAATGCGATGCTCAGCAATCGAATTGTTCAGCGCCTGCGAGTCCGTGTTGGCGACGATGAAATCCACGCCCTGCACGTCCGAACGGATCATGTTGGCAATGGCGTTGCCCCCTGCACCGCCCACGCCGATCACGGCAATACGCGGGCGAAGTTCGTCACCTGCGGGCGGGCCAATGGTAATGCTCATACTTCAATCTCCTGCGCTTCGTGAATTGCGAAGCATTTGTTACTCTTTTGCACAGTTTCGTTAGGCGAATCATCAAAAAAATTAACAAATCCGGTAAACACGCTACTGTTCACCGCACGATCCATGCCAATTCAGAAATAGTCCCGCACCGCTTTCATCAGGCGCGGCATCAGCGGGCCGGTGGAAAAACGCTGCGTCGCCATGTGCATCGGCGCGATGGAGCGGATGTCGACCGGGTCGGCATGGGCATAAAGCGCAAGACCTGCCAGCGTTGAAAAGGCCGGCGTCGCATGCGGTTCGGCCAAGCCAATCATCGCAGGCGGACGGCCAATGCGCACCGAACGGCCCAGCACGCCTTGTGCATATTCGGCCAAACCTGTCAGCTCTGCGCCGCCGCCGGTAAATACCACGCGGTGGCCATGGGCCCCTGCAAAACCCAGCCGTTTCAGCACGGTGCCCACTTCGCCCAACAGATAGTCGAGCTGCTGCGTGATGACGGATACCAGTTCGGCGCGGCCTACTTTATGCTGTTCGCCCACGCTGCGCGCGCTGCCATCGGCCTGATCCTGCGGGCTGATAACGGGCACCATTTCGCGGTGATCGGCGCGGCTGGCAATGGCGGTGCCATGCACGCATTTCAGCCGCTCGGCCTGATGCCGCTTGATGCTGAAGCACGAGGCAATGGCATCGGTCATGTCGCCCGACCCATAGGGAATGGAATAGAGGCCAGCGAGCATATTGCCCACATACAGCGACACATTGGTCACCGCCGCGCCAAATTCGACCATGGCGACGCCCAGTTCGCGCTCTTCCTTTTCAAGGCACGCGAGGCTTGCCGCCATCGGCGAGGCAATGACCGAGCGCAGATTGAGATGCGACCGCGCAATGCACTGGTCGATATTGCGGATCGGCGCGCCATCGGCCAGCACCACATGGATATCGACGCCCAGCCGGTCGGCATGCAGCCCCTTGGGCGCGGCAACGCCATGCTGACCATCGAGAATATAAAGCGCAGGCTGGGCATGCAGGATCATCCGGCCATTGGGATCAATCACATCGCGGCCCGCCGCCAGCAGATCGTCGATATTGTCCTGCTCCACCCGGCCACCGCCAACTTCGACCTCGACCGAGGCAATGTCGCTGACCAGACCAGCGCCCGAACAACCCACCCACACGTCGCGCACCGACACACCGGCCATACGCTCGGCCTGTTCCACCGCCTGGCATACCGCGTTGACGGCGGTATCCAGATTGACGACATAGCCGCGCTTAATGCCTTCGCTGGCGCGCTGGCCCGAGCCAAGCACCATCATGTCGCCGGTTTCGGTGAGGCCCGCGATCAGCGCCGATACCTTGGACGAGCCAAGGTCAACCGCCGTGAACAGTTTTTCTACCCGTGGTGTCGCCATGTCCCTGTTCCCTTTATCATTGCCTAGCCGCGATCAATTATCCGCTTTGTCGCCGCCGCCCTGAACCCGCACATAGGCGCGCTCAGCGCTGCGCAGGTCAAAAAATGTGATCTTGCCGCCCAGCAACCGGTTGACGCCATCCATGCGGGCAAAGGTGATCAGCGCCGCCTGCGCCTTGTTGCGGCCTTCGGGCAGGGCAATGGTTTCACCCGATTTGAAGGTGATGTTCCAACGGCGGCGACCAACCCATTCGGCCTCGCGCATTTGCGGTTTCAGCGCCGGAGCCGCTTCCAGAAGCGCGGTCAAATTCTCGACCTTGTTATTGGCGTCTGCGCCGGTGATGCGCAGCATGCCGGTGGCGCGTTCTGCCGATACCGTATCAAGGGCATGCCCGTCACGGTCAATCAGGGTCAGCTTGTCGCCATTGCGCCACACCGCATGGGGCGTGCGCTCGATAATATCGACCAGCAACGTATCGGGCAATTGCCGCGAAACCCGCGCATCCGCGATCCAGCCATTGCGCGGCGCATCGGGATTTTCAGGATCAATGCCCATCAATTCATTCCGCAGTTGCTCAACATCGACCATCGGCATGGCCAGATCCTTGCGGGCCAGCACCTTGTCATAGACGTCCAGCTCGTCCATTTGCTTGACGCCGCGCACTTCGATTTTCTTGACCGCGAAACCGGCGCGCGCGCTGGCATGGGCAAATTCTTCATAGGCATAGGTGTTGAGGCCCGACAGCGCCGCAGCAAACCATGCCGCCGCCGCGATCAGCGCCAGCATCAGCCAAGTCAGGCCCTTGCGCATCTGGCCTTCGGTGAATGGCAGGGCTGCCATCGCTTCATTGGCCCAGCTGCGGGCCTTGATCCGCGCCACCGGCTTGTTGCGGGCAGCGGGTTTGCGCCGCGTCGATGCGCCCCCGCGCTTGATCGTCGCGCTCATGCCCCACCCCCTTTAGCCTGTGTTGCGTTACGCGCCGCATGATCGGCCAGCGCCTCTGCAATGATCATTTCCACCAGCTCGCCATAGCTGATGCCCAAATGCGCCGCCTGTTCGGGCACCAGGCTCAATGGCGTCATCCCCGGTTGGGTGTTGACCTCCAGCAGGAACAGTCCATCGGCCCCGCGCTGATCATCCCAGCGGAAATCAGACCGCGACGTACCGCGACAGCCCAGCAGCTTGTGCGATTCCAGCGCATATTTGCAGCACAGATCGGCAATCTCCTGCGGGATGTCCGCCGGGCACACATGCTCGGTCATGCCTTCGGTATATTTGGCATCGAAATCATAGAAGGCCGTCTTTGGCTGCAATTCGGTAACGCACAGGGCGCGGTCGCCAATCACGGCGGTGGTCAATTCCTTGCCGCGAATGAACGGTTCGGCCAGCAGCTCGTCAAAACGCTGCCACGGCCCCTCGACATCGCGGCCAATCGGATTGCCGTAATTGCCCTCATCGGTCACAATCGCGACGCCGACCGACGAGCCTTCATTGACGGGTTTCAGCACATAGGGGCGCGGCAGCGGATCGCCTGCATACAGGCTTTCGCTCTTTACCACATGGCCGCCGGGCATAGGGATGCCGTGGGGCACCAGCCGCTGCTTGGTCAATTCCTTGTCGATGGCAATCACCGATGTCACCAGCCCCGAATGGGTATAGGCCAGCC
>JBGSTI010000108.1:0-2980 GCA_041736605.1 Sphingomonadaceae bacterium | reverse complement strand
GAGCGCCGATGCGCGGGTCATATAGGCATAGGCCTGAACTGGGTCTTTGGCGACGATATCGCCGTTGAAATAGGCGGTACCCAGCACATATTGCGCGCGCGGTTCGCCCCGCCGCGCCGATGCGGTGATATAGGGCATGGCCTCTTCGCGGCGGTTGTTTTGAAACAGGATCAGGCCGTAATTGTCACCAGCCTGCCAATGCCCCTGTTCGGCGGCCCGGCGGAACCAGTCCTCAGCCGCGTTCAGATCCATCGGCACACCCCGGCCCAGCTTATAAGCCTGGCCCATATTGAACTGGGCATCTGCATCACCAGCGACCGCCGGGCCACGCCATTCGGAGACCGCAGCCGCATAGTCGCCGCGCGACCAGGCATCGACACCGGCTTTGACGTCAGCATGGGCGACTCCGCCCACCAGCGCCAAGCCACCAGCGCAAGCCAGCATAAAAAGGCGCGTCGGGCGCAAGGCAGCTTTAGTCGGAACAGCAAGACGCATGGCATAGACCCTTTACTGGCGCGGATGCTCAACATCTGTGCATGAGCATCACACGGTTAATGACGGGCACGGACAAACCGGGACGGAACACCTGTCCGCCCCCTATATCGCAAGACCGTTTCGCAAAGCAAATTAGCTAATGACATGTTAGCAAATCATTTACGACGAATGCGCCCGGATTTGTGCGGCCATTTTGGTTTCAGCGCAGGAATGACGTCACACAAAACACGGCGGCGTTAACGCAATATTAGGTCTGTTCTGACACTCCCTTGGCAAACGTCCTTGAACCAAGGGGAATTGAATTGCGCGTTCTAGCATTGGCATCACAGAAGGGTGGCTCCGGCAAAACCACGCTGTCCGGCCATCTTGCCGTCCAGGCTGAACGGGCCGGTGCCGGTCCTGTCGTGCTGATCGATATTGATCCGCAGGGGTCGCTGGCCGATTGGTGGAATGAACGCGAATCGGATCTGCCCGCTTTTGCGCAGACCACGGTGGCGCGTCTGGCCTCTGATCTGGCGGTATTGCGTCAGCAAGGCTTCAAGCTGGCGGTCATCGATACACCGCCTGCCATCACCATGGCGATCCAAAGCGTGATTTCGGTGGCCGAACTGATTGTCGTGCCTACACGGCCCAGCCCGCATGATCTGCGCGCCGTGGGTGCCACGGTTGATCTGTGCGAACGCGCTGGCAAGCCGCTGATCTTTGTGGTCAATGCCGCAACGCCCAAGGCCAAGATCACATCCGAAGCCGCCGTTGCCCTGTCACAGCATGGCACCGTTGCGCCGATAACCCTGCATCACCGCACCGATTATGCCGCCTCGATGATCGATGGCCGCACCGTGATGGAAACCGATCCAGCGGGCAAATCAGCACAGGAAGTGGTCCAGCTCTGGTCCTATATTTCTGACCGCCTGGAAAAGAATTTCCGTCGCACCGTGTTTGCCGCGCCTTCGGTGGCGGCCAGCGTTGGCGGCATGCCGCGTCCCATGGGTGGCTTTGGCCGCCGCGTGGCCGGATCCTGATCGGGAAAGGGCACAGACATGGCCGAACCCAAACCATTTGCGTCGCTGACGTCAGGCTTGCTGGCCCGCAAGGGCGCGGCCAAGCCCGCAATGCGCCGCCAAGACCCCATTCAGAACCATGCCGCCACGGGTCAGGATGATCTGGGCTGGAACGACATGGGCTACGACGTCGATCCCCAGCAAAGCGTTGATGATATTGCTCAAGTGCAGGCCTTCAAGCCGCTGCGCAATGCCATTCCCGGTCATGCCGATGGCAGTGCCCCAATGCCGGTAGAGACGGTGGAATCCGTGCCCGATGTCGTGCGTCAGCGCGATGATCTGGCCAGCCGTCTGGCAGAGGCCCTGCCTGCTGAAGCAATCTGTGCTGAATCGGTGGCAGCTCCTGTCGCTGCTGTTTCTGATGCCCCGGCCAAGCCGCGTCAGAAAGCGGCTACGGCCAAAGGACACCGGGCCGCCTTTACCCTGCGTGTCGATGCCGAACGGCATTTGATGTTGCGCCTTGCCTGCGCGGTGCGCGGCGAATCGGCGCAACAGTTGGTGACGCGCGCTCTCGATCAATTTCTCGCCGACCAGCCCCAGCTGGACGATCTGGCCCGGCGTGCCAGCGACCACGCCCGAATGACTGCCCGCCCGGGCAAACCCGCATGAGGAAGAAGGCTATGACCCGTTTCCATTCCACCAAGGCTCACCTGAAAATCGCCGTTTCGGCGTTGATCATCGGCACCGTATTGACCGGTTGCCAGATGAGCAGCAGCCTGGCGCGTCCGGCCAAATATGCCGCCGCCAGCGAAACCGCGCCCGATAGCGGCAAGCTGTCCAAGGGGCTGAAAAAGGCGGAAAGCGCCGTGGCAGCCGATCCGCGCAACGCCATGCTGCGCCTTGCTTTGGCCGATGCCTATATGAAGGCAGGCCGGTTTGATTCGGCGGAAATGGCCTATGATGATTCGCTGGTGCTGGGCAGCGAAAGCCCCCGTGCCGCCGTCAGCCTGGCGTTGATGCAGGTGGCCAATGGCCGTTCTGCCGATGCATTGGGTACGCTGGAGGAATATCGCGATATCATTCCGGCGGGCGATCTGGGCCTTGCCATGGCGCTGGCCGGTAACACCAAACAGGGCGTTGCCGTACTGGTCGATGAAATTCGCGGCGGCAATTCCAATGCCAAGGTTCGCCAGAATCTGGCGCTTGCCTATGCGCTGGATGGCCGCTGGCCCGATGCCAAAGTGATGGCATCGCAGGATGTGCCCGCCGATCAGGTGGATGACCGTATCCGCAGCTGGGCGATGATGGCCAAGCCGGAAGATTACCAGACCCGCGTTGCGACATTGCTGGGCGTTACCCCGGTGGTTGATGCAGGCATGCCCGCGCAACTGGCCTTGGCCAACAATCCGGATGCCGGTGCGCAAGCCCGCGCAATGGATGCGCCGCTGGCCGACGCGGCACCGCCGGTGCGCTATGCCGATGCA
>JBGSTI010000293.1:0-8402 GCA_041736605.1 Sphingomonadaceae bacterium | reverse complement strand
GCCAAGATCCGCGACCACCTGCTAAGCGGTGCGGTGAGGCCCAACGAACAGCTCACCGAAGATCAGCTCGCCCAGATCATCGCCATTGGCATTCAGCAAAGTGCCCTCGACCTCGCCCGCGCTGACCAGGGGCAGTTCGATCCGCGCCGCAACGCCGGGGCGTGGTGTAACCACCCGGCCCGGAAGCGCCGGTTGAACCAGCGGATCAGACAGCGAATCTGCATCAATGCCGATCATCACCGGCTGGAATGGGCGCAGGCCATCAACCACCGCCATGCCCCGCGCATCGGTGACCATGTCGGACAGCGATTGCCCGGCGGTCAGTGCCACATCGGCGGCGCCCGGCTCATCAGACTGGCGCACGCCATCATTATTGCGGTCATGAAACACCAGCGCCATGGCCTGACCATTGGCAGCCAGTTTTTCGTTGGAGAAGCGCATATGCCCATCGCGCGGATCGGGGCCAAAGCTGAAAGCCAGATTGAGACCCGCAGCCATCGACCCATCGCTGGCGACCTCTGCCGAACCGCTTAAGGCAAACTGATCAAACTGGCGCACATAGCCAAGGCCGACACGGGCACGATCCTGCCCCACATCATAGCCGATTTCCCCTCGCAGGCTGGACCGGTCTGACATTTTCCAGTCCGCCACCAGCGCGGCGCTATCAAATGTCGGATCAGGCTTGATGCGATAGCGTGCCTCTCCGCGCAGCCGCACATCGCCCAGCCGCAAATTGCCGCGGACAATGGCGTCAAGGCGGTCATCCTTCAGCAAGGTTGCTTTGTTCCAATTCAGCTCAGTCGTTACATTCAAACCTTTGATATTAAATGATAGTCTGGCCATCAATTCGGTAACGCTGGTCCCACCGGCATAGCGCGAATGCCGCGCTTCGGCGGTAATCGGGATGAACTCTTCGCCGAATTTCAGCCCGTGGTTGAGCGTTAGGGCATGGCGGGCGCGCAGATCGCGGTCGACCTGGTCCGATTGGAAATTGCCCTGCACCCAAACCGATTCCAGCCCGATATTGGCATCACCAAATTGGCCCAGCGCCTGCAATCGCAGCGCCTGCCCCTTGCCGCCGCTAAACTGATTGGCCAGTGCGACCTCGACCAAGGCCGGGCCGAGCGCACGCCGCAAAGCGGCCTCGGCATAGGAACGCCGACGCCGATCAAGGATCATCGAATGGAGCGACAGTGCCGCTGATGTGCGCTTATCCAGCCCACGTTCCAGCCCAAGCGCCAGATGCCAGCCATGATCGCTACGGTCCTCTCCAGGTGGCCCCTGACCCAGCCGGATCAGGTCATGGCCGTTCTGCACCGCGCCTGCCCAATAATAGGTTTGTTTGGCCGGGATGCTTCCCGACCCCACAGGCATCGTCTGGCGCTCGCGCCGCACCTGGCCTTGCGGACCATAGAGCACAACCTCGAAATCATTGCGGCCATAGAAAAGCTGCACATCGACAAATTCATAACGGCCATCGTCGCGCGACTGGGAAAAGGCGATCAGCGCGCCATTACGATACAATTCGGCATCCCAGCCATCGGGCAAATCGCCGCGAAAACTGGTGCGATCGAAGGACGCAGGCATATCCAGCGGACGGTTGGTGATAAACGCGCCGCGCCCGGCCGTATTTTGGGCCACCAACGGCGTGGTCATGCTGAACACATCGCCCATAGCGATCTGCGTGGCCCCCAGCGGTCCCAACAGACCGCCTTGCGGATCAGCGCGATAGGCGCGCACCCGTAGGCTTTCGGGCATTCCCTTGGCATCCGATGCCAGACGCGCATCGAACGACGCACCGGCTATTTCGCCTGCCGCAAATAGCTCAAACCGGGTCACCACGCTCGCCGGCTTTCCGGCCTCATTGCGCACAGCCATTGACGCCACGCCGTCGAAGGACGGGGTTCGCCACATTTCATAGGGTGTGCGCGATTGCGGCAAGGTCGACAGATCAAACGCTGCGCTGGGCTTGACCGATTGCGCCCGCGCCCGCCGCTCTAGCGCGGCCATGAACGGCAATTTGCGGTCGGTTTCCAGAAACAATGTCGCGTTGGACAGATCGGGTCGGAGCGTGACACCCATCCACGCCGAAAGCGTCTTGCTATCAACGCACCAGCCCTCTGGCGCATCGAAAATCGCCCCCTGTGGCAGACTGGCCTTGTTGTTCATGGTTTGTACCATGCCAGCTTCGCGGTCGATGGTCAGCGTCTCGCTTTCGGCAAAGACCCAGCCAGTTGCGCGGCGCGACTTTTTGTCGAGGCGGACCGGAATATCGAGCGCCATGATCATGTCGCCCAGATCAACGCACACGCCCGCGGGCGTCTGATACCCGCGCACACCATCGCCCAGCCGGAAATTACCGGACTTCAGCTCGAATAACAGGGAATCATCGTCGCTGGGTTGCCAGCCATCGGCCTGTGCCTGCGCCACCCCCGGAATCGCCAATGACGCCAAGGCCGTAAGGCCCAGCGTCTGCGCCAGAAGGCCGCCAATGCGGCGCAATCCGGAATTTGGAGATGAGGGGGATTTCAGCATGACAGGCCGCAGGGCGTATCGGGCTGTCCTGGCCTCAGCCGATCAGTTCAGCACCGTGTTGAGCGTGGCAATGGTTTTGCCGCCATTCTCCACCGGCTCACGATATTCGACCTGCACCGCGCCGCGCATGGCGTCGGCTTGGCCGGGTGCCAGCGGCAAGGCCACCATGCGTTCGGTAATTTCGGGATAAACGGCAATACCGCGCGCCACCATCACTGGCTCGCTGGCCCCAACCCGCGTCACGCGGATCTCGCCATAGGTTGACCGATTGCCGGTGCGGCCCATTTGCACGGCCAGCATCGGGCCATTTTCACCTGGCACAATGGCCGCTGACTTCAGCGCCCCCTGCGCCGAAAGATCACCCTTGCGCACAATCACCGGAATGGTGACGCCGTAAACCGGGGTCAGATTGATCACCAGACCTTCAGCGGTCGGCGGCCCTGAATCGACCACAGGCTGCGCATCAGGAATGGCGCGCAGCAGCATATGGGCGCGATATTCGCCATCGGGCAGACCTTCGGGCATGCGCACGCCAATGCGAATCGCCTGTGGCTGATCGGGGGGCAGAACCACCCGGCGCGGCGCATAGCGAATCATCTCCAGCACCTGCTGTTCGGCAGGCGTTGCGTTTTCGGCATCGATTTCTTCCAGCTGGCCATCGGGCGTCATCCGCCGCAATTCCAACGAGATTCGATAGGTGGCCGGGGCATTGCCAATATTGTTGAGGACAACTTCGGTCCCCTGATTGCCATTCAGCACCACCCGCGTCGGCGCGACCAGCAAATCGCCCGCGGCCTGTGCAGTCGACGGCAGAATCACAGCAGCACTGGCCAGGGCAGAAAGAATGATGGAACGAAAGACAGTCATGGAAAAACGATCCTGTGCAATGGGATTGGACACGGCCCTTGCCCGCCCCCTCGGGAACGGGGCACGCGCCATGTCTCACAGGGCCATTATGCCCCTCGCATGGTTAATTTTCGGCTAAGCACATGGCCAGGCAATCAGGCATGGCAGGCACGAAAAAGGGGTGCGGCACCCCATGGCACCGCACCCCGATTTCTGTCCGTCCGGCCCGAATGGATCAGGCCTGGATCAGGCGATTACTGATAATCGACGCTGACGGTGAACTGACCGTTGTAAACGCCCGAAGCCTGGTTGGCACCCAGCGTGATCGTGCCGCCAACTGAGAACGGGTTCGCGCCAGCTGCCAGAACAACGGCGTTGCCCGACGTGGTGTTGGTCAGCGAGCTCAGCGTCATCGTGCCGGTGCCTGCGCCTGCGGTGTGGGTCAGCGTGATGTTGCCGGTGGGGATGGTCACGCCCACGGTTTCACCCGTTTCACCGGTGATGTTGAAGGTCACGGCGCTGGATGTACCAACGCAGGTTACGCCGGTGCAGGTGCGGGCGCCGGTGGCAGCAGCCAGAACAACCGTGCCGCCATTGGCATCAGCAGCAACCTTGCCGAAATCGAGAACCGAACCAGCAGCAACCGAAACGTTGACGGCGGTCAGGATCTGAGCGCGTGCATCGGCGGTGGCATCAGCAGCGTGTGCCGAAGTCGAAGCGAGAGCGGCGAAAGCAACGGCAGCGCCAGCGGCAATCTTGAACTTGGTGATCATAAAATCTGGTCCCTTTGAAACGAGCAGTCTGAAAATGCATGCCCACTTTCAAAAGCGGCCATGCGAATGGGTGTGTCCCGAACCATTCGAATTTCCGATTAGGGCACAGCCCGTTCAGGAATTGCTTTTGTTCTTGGTTAACAGCGCGGCAAGGATTGGGGCTAACCAACCCAATGCGACGGCTTAAGTGAAAACCCGTAGAGCTTCAGAAAGCTGTTAGCAGGGCTGACCAAAACCGATCAGATCAACCCGCCAGAGAGGCGCTGGCACAACATGTCCAGCTGATCCAGATTGCCGTAACGCACCGAAATTGCGCCACTTCTTGGATCAGCATCGGGCTGAATCACCACTTTCAGGCCCAGCAGATCTTCCAAATGGCGTTCCACGGCGGCGATGTCGGCATCTTTGGTGCCGCTCCCCGTTCCGGTCGCTTTGCGCGGTTTGGCCGCATCGGGGTTGCGCAAATTCTGAACAAGCTTTTCGGTGTCACGCACCGACAAATTGCCTGCGACCACCTGATTCGCCAACGATTCCGATTCGGGGGCGTTAATCAGCGCCCGGGCATGGCCCATGCTGATTCGGCCATCGGCAACCATATCCAGAACACCGCCCGGCAGGCCTAGCAAACGCAGCAGATTGGCGACATGGCTACGCGACTTATCAACCATGCGCGCCAGATCCTGATGCGACAGCCCGCCATCATCCATCAGCCGTTGATAGGCGCGCGCTTCTTCGACCGGGTTCAGGTCTTCGCGCTGAATATTTTCGATCAGCGCCAGCACCATCGTATCGCGCTCGTCCAGATCGCGGACAATCGCCGGGATTTCATGCAACCGCGCCCGCTGTGCCGCACGCCAACGTCGCTCGCCAGCCACCAGCTGATAACGGCCCGATGCCATGGGTCGCACAATCACCGGCTGAATCACACCGCGGCTGGCAATGCTGGCCGCCAATTCGTCCAGTGCAGCATCATCAAAATGACGGCGTGGCTGATCAGGATGCGGCGTGATCGACGCGATGGCAATCATTGCCACCATATTGGGCTGGGCCGATGCCCCGCCCGTTTCGCCATCTCCGCCACTGCTGCGCACCAACGGCTCTTCACGGCGCGATTCGCCCAGCAGCGCGTTCAGGCCGCGACCAAGGCCACCGACTTTACGTTTTGACGCGACGGCCGTTTCCGCAGTCACTTCGGGGGTCGTTTCGGTGGTCATGCGGCAATCTTTCTAGCAGGGATGCGGCCAATAAGTTCGCGGGCCAGCGCAATATAGGCTTGCGATCCGGCGCATTGATGATCGTAAACTAAGGCAGGCAAGCCATGACTGGGTGCCTCAGACAAGCGGACATTGCGCGGAATAACCGATTGAAATACCAGATCGCCAAGGCAGGATCGCACATCTTCGGACACTTGGTCCGTCAGGCGATTGCGCCGATCAAACATGGTGAGCACGACGCCGACAATCGACAGACCGGGATTGAAACGTTGCTGCACCCGATCAACCGTCTGCAACAACTGGCTCAATCCTTCGAGCGCGAAAAATTCGCATTGTAGTGGCACCAACAGCGAATCGACCGCCACCAACGCATTGAGCGTCAACAGGCCCAAAGAGGGCGGGCAATCAATCAGGCACACATCATAACAATCGCTATCGCGACCATGCAGCGCCTGACGCAAACGTTCGGTGCGATCTTCCAGCTGAACCAACTCAACCTCGGCACCCGACAGGTCTACCGTGGCGGGCACGATATCCAGCCCCGGAATCCGCGTTGGCAATGCTGCTTCGGCCAGGCTCGCCTCACCGGTGAGCAGATCATAGGATGAGCGCAGGCGCTCTTGCACGCTGATGCCGATGCCGGTCGAGGCGTTGCCCTGCGGATCTAGATCAACGAGCAATGTTTTCCAGCCCGTCGCGGCCAAAGCCGTGGCCATATTGATCGCCGTCGTGGTCTTGCCCACGCCGCCTTTCTGATTTGCGATGGCGATCCGGATCATATGGTTCTCAATGCCCCAAGATTGCGGGGCCATTGGCCCGGAATGTCAGCGTTTCAGCGTGCCTTTGATAATGCCCGCTTGCGGATCAGTGATGGAATCCACCACGTGAAACGCATGATGCCACGTTTGCGGCAAAGCTGAAAGCTCGTTAACGGCATTTTTGCCTTTCGGGAGCAGCCAAAGCGTTTCCCCTGTGGAAAACGGTGCCGACAAGTGTAGCAGCTTATCAAGCGGGGCAAATGCGCGCGCCGTGATGATCGCCGCCGGAAAGGGCTTCACCTTTTCCAAAGGGGCGTGAATCACCTCTACATGATCAAGGCCCAGCGCCTGTGCGACATCGCGCAGAAACTGCACCCGCAACGCCCGCGATTCGACCAGTTTAACTGCGCGGTCCCGCTGTAGAATTGCCAAGACAAGGCCAGGTAGCCCGGCACCACTGCCCAAATCAAGCCATGGTCCGGCAGGCGCGTTTGCTGCCAGTGGCAACAACTGCGCGCTATCGGCGAAGTGGCGCGACCAGATATGATCCAGCGTGGACGCCGCAAGCAGATTCTGTCGCGCCGCCTCATCACGAAGCATCGCCCCATATTGGTCAAGCATCGCAACTGTTTCACGTGAAACACCCGGCAGTGACGTAATCCAGGCGCGGGCCTCGTCTTCGTTGGACAAGAACACCGTCACGCCAAAACCTCGCGTCTTAACCGTTTGGCTGCCACCAAAATGGCCGCCAAAGCCGCCGGGGTTACGCCATTGATCCGTCCCGCCTCAGCCAATGTCGCCGGACGCGCCGCGCCCAAACGTTCAACCATCTCGTTCGACAGTCCAGCAATGGATGCATAATCCAGATCACCGGGAAGCGCGATCATCGCATTGGCCGCCTGATCGCGCTGTTCGGCCAATTGCCGCTCAACATAGGGGGCATATACCGCATCTTCCTCAATTTCAGCCAGCAAATCCGGTGATGCACTGGCCAGCACATCAGCGGCAGGGACCAGCGGCGCAATGCCTGCCAGCGTCAAATCGGGATAGCGTAGCCAATCCCAAAGGCGTTGTTTCTGCCCGTCGCGCTTCACATCTAGGCCCGCCTGAATCAATGCCTCGCTGCCTGCAACACAATCCAATGCAACGACCAAATCGGCACGCTGGGCAAAGCGGCGCTCCGTCCAGTCACGCCGTTCCTTGCCAAGCAGACCCAGTTCCAAGGCCAATTCACCCAAACGAGTCACCGCATTATTGGCGCGCAGACGCAGCCGATACTCTGCCCGCGCGGTCAGCATCCGATAGGGCTCTGTCACCCCTTGCAAGGTCAAATCGTCGATCATAACACCGATATAACTATCGGCCCGATCCAAAATCACCGGCGCTGCACCGGCCGCAAGGCGCGCAGCATTGATCCCGGCAACCAGCCCTTGCGCCGCCGCTTCTTCATAGCCGGTTGTGCCGTTGATCTGCCCGGCTGCGAACAGACCAGGCATGGCTTGTACCATCAGTCCCCGCGTCAGGCATCGCGGGTCGAGATGATCATATTCCACCGCATAGCCAGGAATGGTAATCTCGGCCTGCTCAAGGCCCGCCATGGATCGCACCATCGCCAGTTGAATATCGCTGGGTAAAGACGTGGAAATGCCATTTGGATAAACCAGATGATCATCCAGCCCTTCTGGCTCCAGAAACACTTGATGACCATCGCGGTCGCCAAAGCGGAAAATCTTATCCTCAATAGACGGACAATAGCGTGGCCCCTGCCCCTGAATCGCACCACCAAAGAGCGGCGAACGATCCAGCCCGGACCGGATGATGTCATGCGTCTGTGCATTGGTGCGGGTGATCGCGCAAAACAATTGTGGCAGCGGACGCGCGATGGTGGAAACGGACATGGTCCATGGATCGACATCGCTTTCTTGCCGCTCCAACGCCGCCCAATCGATCGTGCGGCCATCAATACGCGGCGGCGTCCCGGTTTTGAGCCTGTGCATCGGCAGGCCGGCTCCACGCAATTGCGCAGCCAATACATGCGCCGACGCTTCGCCGATACGGCCACCATCCAGCCGATCTTCACCGCGAAACAGCTTTCCGTCCAGAAATGTGCCTGTCGCAAGCACGACCGATGGCGCATGCAATGACCGGCCATCCGCCAATGTCACGCCTTTCACACTATTGTGTTGGTCCAATATCAGCGCTGCGGCCTCACCCTCAACAACATGCAAGTCAGGCAACTCGACGATCATCATCTGGATCGCAGCCTTGAAACGCTT
>JBGSTI010000060.1:0-5136 GCA_041736605.1 Sphingomonadaceae bacterium | reverse complement strand
TAATTGACTACATTAAACTCATTTAGCATTGAATATCTAACGGGTGTCGCAATTGAAATGTAATTTCAGAGAATTTTTTATATTTTAATCAACTTCAATCATACATTCGATATATCTTTGCGCATCTTCATGAAATTTGTCTACATCTTCTGCATATTTTTTAAGTTTTTCAAAATATCTCTCTAGTTCGCTTTTATAGGAATCAACATCCCACTGCGTACAGCTTCTGGAAGTTGCACAAAAGGGCTTGCGTGGTTTGCTAATATAAAATGACGGTGCAGATGGTTGAAAACAATACCCTGATGCAAATACAGGATCTGGATTTAGAATTGAAAAACTTATCCAAGAATATAACAAAATTTTTGTCATTGTAATTCGCATATTTTCTCCGATATTCTATCTAATGTATTTATTCTATTCGTTCAACACGTCATCGGCGTCCATCCCGCTTCCGCCAATTTGCGTAAGCACAGAGCTTCCAGCGGCCCGGCCCCGCCAATACGCGTTTCGCGGCCATTGACCGTCAAAATCGCCTTCACCGTCGCGCGATCTGAACCGAGGAAAATATCGGTGCGGTTCGCCGTGCAATCATGCGGCTGGCAGCCGCTGATGTGTAGCACATCCTTGCCGTTCATGCGCAGCGCAATGGGCGGGCTTATCACGGCCTCTTCCAGATCGGCCCAGGGATAGACTTTGCGATCCAGCGGCAGCATCCGCAGATATTCGATATAGGCCCCCATATAGCCTTTGGGGAAATTGGTGTCCTCAATCGGGTTGATCAAATCATCAGGTCCGCCCACGGTGCGAAAGCTTTCCCATCCGCCCGCCGGGGCCTCCAGATTGTTGCAATAGGCCCACCATTCGCGCTCTCCCCAGACGGATACGCGGCAGATATAGTCATCGCCATAATGGTTTTTCTCAACCCGCCAGATGTGGAATTCCTCTTTTGCGCCATAGGTATAGACCGGCAATTCAGCACCAAGCGAATATTTCCAGATCAAGGTGGCGCGCTTGGTCCGCGTTTTGAAACTGGGCAAATCGGGACCAAGCGAAATGATTCCATCGGTGAGATTGCCATCCCAGATATAGCCATCATCGCCCGCTTTCAGCCAGCGGGTTGCCGGATCGACGCCCTGCACCCACAGGCCCGCTATCGGCTCCCCCTCAGGCAAGGTCTTGACGATGGTCGTCCCCGTGGCGCTGGGCCGGTCGCGCATGCGCGCCGGGGCTTTGGTCCTCTGAAGGACCGGGGTTCGCGACAGGAAGATGTCGCTATGCGTCCTTGTCTTGGCCGACGCCCATGGTCCATCGCGCTTCCACAGAAAATAGGGCGTAACCTTGGCCGCGCTATACAGCGGATCGTCAAGAGCGCCCCACCAACCATAGGGGTCGACCACCAGATATTCCGCACCCGATTTATACAGAAGTTCAAAATGCAGATGTTCACCAAGACTATACCGCTTCGGCGATTTGCGGCCTGACAGGCCAATGCTTTGCCCCGCCGTCACCGTCTGGCCCGCCTGCACGTCGATCCGGTCCAGATGGCCATATTGCGAGATATAGCCATTGCCATGATCGATGCCGACAAATCCCCAGTCATCGCAGCTATCGCCCATATTGTTGATGACGCAGCGTTGCCCCTTGATGTTTACCACCGTGCCGCTGGCCGAGGCGAACACCGGCGTGCGCATCGCTGCCTTAAAATCATAGCCGGGATGCTCGTCATACGACATGTACCCCGCCCCGCAGCCTGATGCGTTGAACAGCTTGCCGAAATCCAGAACCTGGCCGGGCATGTCCGGGAAAGCCCCGGCGATACAGGTGGCGTCGCCGGGCAAGCCCTTGCCGTCGTAACGGGTGCCGTCCGCTGCAATGATTACGCCATCGGCGCTGCTCTTTTTGATGCTGCCATATTGCCAGAAACCATTGCTGCCCTGTTTCAGCGAATGGTCGAGCACCGAGTTGATGGACCCTGCCGTTTCAAACCCCTGATCATAGCGAAACACGCAATCAGGATCGCCGCATTTCAGAGGAAATTCGAGGGCGAAACCATCGGGCAATGGCGTTGTCTGACCCTCGACAAGCGAAGCCGTCGCCAATAGCGCCAAAGCACCCAGCGCACCCGCCCAATAGCGCAATGTCACCATCCTGCCTGTCTCCCCCAAGACCCTGTCCAATACCGGTCTATCCTATGAAAGGTGTTGCTTTGGGTCAAATGGCTTGGCGGTGTCACCCCCATGCGGCCAAGCCCTTCACTTTTGGCCGGGGCGGCCGTATGGAATGGGGAAATATCCTGTGATTTTGAACGGCAACACCCTGTCGTCTTTTGTGTTTGATGAGAAAGGCCTATTCGCCATGAAGACCCGCGCCGCCGTTGCATTTGAAGCAAAAAAGCCGCTGGAAATCGTTGAGCTCGATCTGGAAGGGCCCAAGGCCGGTGAAGTTCTGGTGGAAATCATGGCGACGGGCGTTTGTCACACCGATGCCTATACGCTGGACGGGCTGGACAGCGAGGGCCTGTTCCCCAGCGTTCTGGGCCATGAAGGTGCGGGCATCGTGCGCGAAGTGGGCGCAGGCGTTACCTCGGTAAAGCCGGGCGACCATGTGATCCCGCTTTACACGCCCGAATGCGGCCAGTGCAAAACCTGTCTTTCGGGCAAGTCAAACCTGTGCACCGCCATTCGCGCCACGCAAGGGAAAGGGCTTATGCCCGATGGCACCACGCGCTTTTCATACAAGGGCCAGCCAATCTATCACTATATGGGTTGCAGTACGTTTTCGAACTTCACCGTTCTGCCCGAAATCGCGGTGGCCAAAATTCGCGAAGACGCGCCGTTTCAATCGGCCTGCTATATCGGCTGCGGCGTGACGACGGGCGTGGGCGCGGTGACCAAAACCGCCAATGTGCAGCCCGGTGACAATGTCGTGGTCTTTGGCCTTGGCGGTATCGGCCTCAACGTGCTGCAAGGCGCGCGCATGGCGGGCGCCAACAAGATCATCGGTGTCGATCTGAACCCCGACCGCGAGGAATGGGGCCGCCGTTTTGGCATGACCGACTTCCTCAACAGCAAGGGGATGAGCCGCGAAGATATTGTCGCCAAGATCGTCGAGATGACCGATGGCGGCGCGGACTACACCTTCGATGCCACTGGCAATACCGAAGTGATGCGCACTGCATTGGAGGCATGCCATCGTGGCTGGGGCACCAGCATCATCATCGGCGTGGCCGAGGCGGGCAAGGAAATCGCCACCCGCCCATTCCAGCTGGTCACGGGCCGCAACTGGCGCGGCACAGCGTTCGGCGGGGCCAAGGGCCGCACCGATGTGCCCAAGATCGTTGACATGTACATGACCGGCAAGATCGAGATTGATCCAATGATCACCCATGTCATGGGCCTGGAAGAAATCAACACCGCGTTTGATCTGATGCATGCCGGAAAATCGATCCGCTCGGTGGTGGTGTTCTGAGGCACAGGCGCAACCATCCGGTCGCGCCTGTGCTCACTTGATTCAAACCATCAAAAACGCAGTTCCGCGCCGAACGTAAACGATCGGACCTCACCCGGTGCAAAGGTTGAAGCATCGGCCCCGGCCAGATTGTTTTGCGCCGCGATCACGCTGGAAACATAGCGTGCATCGGTCAGGTTCCGGCCCTCTGCAAAGATCATTATGGCTTTGCCAGACCAGCCGATCCGGCCGCCCAGCACCGCGCGGCCCTTATCGCGCAAGGTGTTGGCATAATCGGCCCAGCCACCCTTGGGCACGATGGACAGCAAAGCATCGGCAAAAAAGCCCGATGGCGCGCCATAGGCCATGCCCAATTCTATCAGATGCGGGGGCAAAATCGGCAGACGATTATCGCCAAAGGCGGAATCATTGGCGAACCGCGCATCGGTCCAGGTCCAGTTGATGCTGGCCTTGATGTCATCATCAGTCTGAAGGCCAGGTGATCCCAAGGACAGGGTGGAACTGGCCTCAACACCCCAGCGCCGGGTGCGGTCTGCATTGCCAACCGAGGACACGACTTGCGAAACAAAGTCGCTGGTTGAGACGATCTCGTTGCGCAACCATGATCGATAGAGCGTGATATCGACACTCAACGCGCCGGTGTGCCCCTTTATCCCCGCCTCCATTGTCGTATCGCGGACGGCATCCAGATTGACGATCACCGGACGGCGCGGATTGGCGCCATTGACCAGCACCGCGCCAGACCCTGCGCCAGCAGCATTGATGAACAGCATGTCCCATGTCGGCGGTTCAGTGCTGCGCGATACGCTGGCAAAGGCCGAAAGGCTGGGTGTGGCGTCCCAGGTGATCAGCCCCAGCCCGGTAAAGCCGCTATAATCGCGGTCAAAGGCCGATGATGGCCTTGCGGCTCTGATAGCGAAATTCTCGTCAATGTTGCGGCTGTGATGATTGATCCCGGCGGCCAGATCAAGGCGCAGGCTGGGGCTGATTACCCAATCGGCCTTGCCCATCACGGTCAGCCGCTCAGCCGTGAAATCATTATCGGCCCATAACAGGCCCGGATTGCCGGTAAAGCTGGGTATCGTGCCGCCGCCATTCAGGTACAGCTGCTGATCGCGCCGACCATGCTGATACACAAGCTGTACCCCGGCATGCGCCTGGCCATCACCGAAACCCTGGGTCAGACTGGTAGCGACCGACCAGTCCCGATTGTCCTCCACCTGCACATCGCGGCGCGTAAAGGTGACATGGCCCTGCATGAAGGCGGCATCCAGCGTCGCCTTGGTATCGCCACTGTCCAAAACGAGGCCCAGCGTGCCGCGCACCCGATCTGCCACCCGCCGCCAATTGCCCGCCACATTGCCCGGCTGGGCCGCGCGCGACCCGGCATTGATTTGGGCCAGCGTCTGCGGCCCCGGCAATTGCAACGTGGAATCGCTCCACAAAAAGCCGCCACGCAGCGTTAGCGTGTCCGAAATCCGGGCATCGCCATTGGCATAGATACGCCATGCCTCTTGCTGGTTAAAGGCGCGAAAGCCGTCCTGTTTGAACCATGTGCCCGAAATAAAACCGCTGCTGCTATCGATTTTGCCGCCCAGCGATGCTTGCGCGCGCCGTCCGCCAAAGCTCGAAATCTCGCCGCGCGCCATTACGCTCAGCGGATCAGCC
>JBGSTI010000048.1:0-2400 GCA_041736605.1 Sphingomonadaceae bacterium | reverse complement strand
GGCCTCATAGACTTCCTCAAACAGATCCTTGAAGCGACCGTCATAGGCCTTGAGGATGGTGTTCTTGGTCGAGAGATAGACCGGCCATTTGCGGTCCAAGCCATAATTCATGCTGGCACGAGCGAAATCGCGGATCGAATCGTCCAGATTGTACATGGCCATCGCCACGCCCGATGAGGGGAACTGGAACACTTCTTCATCGATGGTGACGCCGTCTTCGCCTTCGAATACCAGGCGCAGCTTCCCGGGGCCGGGTACGCGGAAATCGGTCGCCTTATACTGATCGCCAAAGGCATGACGGCCAACCACGATGGGGTCAGTCCAGCCGGGAACCAGACGGGGCACGTTCTGGATAACGATGGGTTCGCGAAACACCACGCCGCCCAGAATGTTGCGGATCGTGCCATTGGGCGACTTCCACATTTTCTTCAGGCCAAATTCTTCAACGCGCGCTTCATCGGGCGTGATGGTGGCGCATTTTACGCCGACGCCATATTGCTTGATGGCGTTTGAGGCATCGACGGTGATCTGGTCACCCGTTTCGTCGCGCTTTTTGACCGAAAGGTCATAATATTTCAGATCGACATCCAGATAGGGCAAAATCAGCTTTTCGCGAATCCATTCCCAGATGATGCGGGTCATTTCGTCGCCATCGATTTCGACGATCGGATTTTTCACGGTGATTTTTGCCATGGAGCCTTGGGTCTTTCCATATGGGGCGCATATCGCCCGGGGAGGTTGCAAGCGAATTTGTGACGCCTCTTAGCAAAGGCGCGCAATTGTTCAACCTTGCATTCGGGCGAGGCCGACTTTGGTATTACGGGCAGGCAAGGCGATCTGCGGGTTGTAACATCGTCGGGTGGGGCTTATGCTTATAGGCATGTCGCAAGAAATTCTCGATAATCAAGGGTCTGGTCACGCATCGTGGAACTGGCCTGCCGTTCACCCCGAAGGCCGCAAATTTGCGCTGATCGCCGGGGTTATAACCGCTGGCCTGGCCTTTATGGCGTGGGAGACGCTGGCCTGGCCAATGGCGGGCATCACCATCTGGGTGCTGGCGTTCTTCCGCGATCCGCAGCGTGTGACCATTCAGGATCCCGATCTGGTCAGTGCGCCTGCCGATGGATTGATCACATTGATTCAAAAGGTTGACCCACCTGTTGAAATGCGCGGCGAGGGCGGCCTGCCCGATGGCCCGGTAACGCGCGTGTCGATTTTTATGAGCGTGTTCGACGTCCATATCAATCGCAGCCCGATTGCCGGAACAATCACCCGCGTTGTGTATATTGCTGGCAAATTCCTCAACGCTGATCTGGATAAGGCCAGCGACGAGAACGAGCGACAGCATTTTCTGGTTGAACGCAGCGATGGCGCGAAAATCGGCTTTACCCAGATTGCCGGTCTGGTGGCGCGGCGCATCGTGCCGTTCGTCAAGCCGGGGGATATGGTGGCCGCGGGTCAGCGCATCGGCCTGATCCGTTTCGGCAGCCGTGTTGATGTTTATCTGCCCGCTGGCACAGAGCCTTTGGTGGTCAAGGGCCAGCGTACGGTGGCTGGGGAAACTGTGCTGGCCCGTATTGGCAGTGCCGCCTTGCTCACCGGCACGGCGCAGTAATTTCCCAATGGCCATGATGGACCGCGAAGATGTGCGCCGCCGCCGTATTGGCCGCAGGCTTCGGCGGATGCGGCGTCCTGGCTTGTCGTTGCGCGCCATGGTGCCCAATGCGGTAACGGCAGCGGCGATGTGTTGCGGGCTTACCGGCGTGCGCTTTGCCATGGATGGCGAGTGGGAAAAGGCCGTGGGTGCGGTCATCCTTGCGGGCATTTTGGATGGGATCGACGGGCGCATTGCGCGGATGATGAATGCCCAGTCGCGTTTTGGCGCAGAGCTTGATTCGCTGGCCGATGCGATTTCCTTTGGGGTGGCCCCGGCTTTCATCCTGTTTCTGTGGAGCTTGCAGGACATGCCCAAATTGGGCTGGGTCGTTGCGCTGACGCTGGCGGTGGCCTGCGCGTTGCGGCTGGCACGGTTCAATGCGCAGATTGATGTTGAAGAGCAGCCGCATAAGTCTGCCGGGTTTTTAACCGGGGTTCCCGCGCCTGCGGGGGCTGGCTTGGCATTTCTGCCAATCTATATCTGGCTGGTCACCGGCGATGAAGTGGCGCGCGATTATCGTTTTGTTGCGCCATGGACGATTGCGGTTGCTTTGCTGCTGATTTCCAACGTCGCGACCTTGAGCTGGGGCTCGATACGCCTGCGCCGCAATATCCGGTTGGAGGTGCTGGCGCTGGCGGGACTGATGGTTGCCGCTGTCTTGTCGGCACCGTGGATCACGCTTTTGGCGATCTGCGCCATTTATGTGGCGCTGATCCCCTATGGCATCTGGAGCTATGCGAAGG
>JBGSTI010000005.1:0-2307 GCA_041736605.1 Sphingomonadaceae bacterium | reverse complement strand
AATGGGGATGGGCCGCAATCTGGATGTCGCCGCGCGTTTTGGCCTTACCAAGATTGAGGGAACGCCGACCATGGTGATTACCGATGGCAACGGGAAACGGCTCAACAGCGTGAAAGATGCCGCCAGCTGGCGCAATTCGGCATCGCGCGCAGAAAGCCGAATCTATCGCTATTTCACCGCCTTTGCACAGCAGACTGCGCGTTAAGCACGGCCCGCAAGCCGCGAATTAACGATGATTTCCTGCAATTCGTCGCGGCTGCAATGGATTTTACCGCGAAAGACTCGCGCATCTGTTCAGCATGCCGTTACCCATATCAGATTATACATCCACCTATGAGGTCGCAGGATATGAATCGCAGAGGCTTTATCAAAGCCGGTTTGGTGGGCGGCGCTGTTGCCGCGCTGCCAACGCGCGCCTTTGCCAGCCCCATTGATATCAGCCCCGAACATCGCCTGATCGTCGACCGCGCCAAACAGGAATTGTCGCGCGTGGGGTCACAAATCTGGCGGACCGATAAGGTCGGCATCGTTGATTTCAATCGCCCCTCACGCGAGCCGCGTTTCTTCATTGTCGATATGGAGCAGGGCAGCGTGCGATCCTATCTGACCGCGCATGGCCGGGGTTCGGATAGGGAGCATGATGGCTGGCTGAAAAGCTTTTCCAATGTTCATGGCTCCAACGCCACGTCGCGCGGCGCCTATATGTCGCTGGAATGGTATACCGGCAAATATGGCATGTCGATGCGGCTGGCCGGGCTGGACCAGGACAATAACAACGCGCTGGACCGCGCCATCGTGGTGCACGAGGCCTGGTATTGCGCGCCCGACATGCTCGACAAATGGGGCAAATTGGGCCGCAGCGAAGGCTGTTTTGCTGTGCCGCCGGGGCAGATGATTGATATGCTCTATGATCTGGGCGGTGGCCGGTTGATTTTTGCCGATCGGCTTTAAGTTTAAGTCGCTTTCACATTAGCGTGAAACGTACTCCGGCGCAGGCCGGAGTGGTGGCGATTAATCGCAACATTTGTCCGCGAACGCCGCCGCTCCGGCCTGCGCCGGAGCATAACGCTTTTTACCCAAAACCTAGATCAAGCCCCCGGCGCCTCGAGCGGCTTGACCACATCATCGACCACCATCTTGCCCGCGCGCACCACACGCGGCGCGGCGAAGGAATCGAACACCGCCTTGTCGCGGCCGTATAAGTCCTTGAAGCTGGTCAGCTTGCCGTTCACATCGGTCGCCATGGTGAAATAGGTGAGATATACCGGCATCGTCCGTTTGAAGCCGACGCGGGTATATTCGCGCGATGCCATGATCTCGCGGCTTTTCACCGCAGGCATATCGGCGCCCAGAATGGCCAAGGTCATCGCCAGTTCGGATGCGCGTTCGGTGCGGATGCACCCATGGCTAAGCGCGCGGCTGGCCGAGGCAAACAGGCCGCGTGACGGCGTATCGTGCAGGAAAATCGCATGCGGATTGGGCATTTCGAGCTTCATCACACCCAATGCGTTTTGCGGGCCGGGCTGCTGCACCACCGTAACAAAACCGTCCTTGCCCTTGGTGACCTTATAGCCCTTGGCTTTGGCGGACCCCGGGCTGGCCAGCAGTTGCGCGCCCAATCCCTCGCCCTTAACGATGCTTTGCGGCACGGTCCAGGTGGGGTTGAAAATCACGCCCTCGACGATTTCGGCCAATTGCGGTGTCGCGGTTTTGCCCGGCTTGCCCACGATGGTGCGATAGGTGGTGATGATCTTGTCCTTCACCACCAGACGCAGCATATATTCGGGCACATTGGTGATCAAATATTGCGGGCCCAGATCGCGCTGCAACCAGCGCCAGCGATCCATATTCGCCTGAATCATGGTGATCCGCGCCTTGTTGGCGGCGGGCGTTTTGGCCAGTTCGTCGCGCAGCACCGCATAATCAGGATGCTTTGGTTCCAGCGTTTTCAAAACACCGGGCACGTCATGCGTGGTCAACGCGGTTTCCAGCAGCTTTGCGGTGGGCAGTACATCGGCATCGGGATCATCGACGAACCATTCCAGACGGCCCGACATCGGGGTGCGGCCATCGCGCAGATCCTCAACCAGCCACGTAAAACTGCGCGTTGCAGCCTCGTTCAGGCCCGGCCCTTCGCCCATGGCGATGGCGGCAGCAAGAGCCGTCGGCTGATAATCGGCGGGCTTCAGGCCTTCGCGCCCAATGCTTTCAATCGCGGTCAACAGCGCCTGCGCATCCGCCATCGCCCAATTGAGCGCGGGTGCAGGTGTCGGCACGGGCGCCGGAACGGCTGTGGCAGGGGCCGCT
>JBGSTI010000533.1:0-2280 GCA_041736605.1 Sphingomonadaceae bacterium | reverse complement strand
GACGCACAAGCCGCATATAGGTTTCGGCGACCATGTGGTTGATCGCGTCCCAGCTGAAATCCATCGAACGCTTTTCGCCCGCTGCGCCATGCTCGGCACGGATCGCCGGGTTTTCGCAATAAAGCCGCAGCGCATCGGCATAGTCTGAAATGGCACCGGGGCGGATCAGGCGACCGGAAACCTTGTCGACCACCAGGCTCTGGCTGCCGGTGGCTTTGGCTGCCACCACCGGAATCGCGCAGGCCATCGCCTCCAGCGTCACATTGCCGAATGTTTCGGTGACGGACGGGTTGAACAGCATGTCCATGCTGGCCACCGCGCGGCCCAGATCGGCCCCGCCCTGAAACCCGGCAAATACGGCGTCGGGCAGGCGGCTGGCAAACCAGTCATGCGCCGGACCTTCGCCGATCACCAGCACGCGATGCTTTACCTGGCGGCGTTTGAGATGATCAATGGCGTCGGAAAAGACGTCCAGCCCCTTTTCCATCACCAGACGGCCCAGAAAACCAATCACCACCTCGTCATCAGCGATGCCTAAGCCCTGCCGCCACGCCATATCACGGCGACCGGGATTGAAAATCTCGCGATCTACCCCGCGTGACCAGATGTCGATATCATAGTTCATCCGCTGTTCGCGCAGCACCTGCGCCATCGATTCCGACGGGGCAACCAGTGCGTCACAGCGGCGATACAGGCGGCGCAGCATCGCTTCCAGCACTGGTTCAAGGAACGCCAGATTATAATAGCGCGGATAGGTTTCAAATCGGGTGTGGACGCTGGCCAGCACCGGCAATTGCCGCCGCCGCGCCCAGCTGACCGCGCGATGGGCCGAGGGATCAGGGCTGGCAATCTGAACCATATTGGGGGCAAAATCTGCCAGATCGCGGGTGATACGCGGCCACAGGCCCAGCGGAATGCGATATTCGCCGCGCCCTGGAAAAGCAAAGCTGGGCAGGCTGACCAGATCGCCGGTGGGCGGAAAGGCCGGTTCCTTGACCGTGGGCGCATAGACTCGCACTGCCGCGCCCTGCCGCAACAGATAGCCGACCAGCCGGTTTAGCGCCTGATTTGCGCCATCACGGACGTAATTATAGTTGCCGCTGAACATGGCAATGCGAAGGTCACTGATCTGCATGGGATGCTGCTTTTAATTGATATTATGGCGAATTGCCATGGCTTCGCCCCGTTGCTTGAGGACAAAAGCGGAAAACCGGCCCGGAAAGGTGAAAGAGCTTTGGAGCAAATTCCGGGCCGGGCGATTCCGAAGCGTCCTGGCTTTCACGCCCGCTCCGTCGGTTGAGAGCTGGGCGTCGCCGGGCTATTATGGTTAGTAATTAGCACATTATGTTGCACTGCAATGTGCGCTAAATCACACTTGGCCGCTAATATGGCACGTCATGACGTTAGAAGCTGTCCATTTCCGGCCCCAGTTCGGGGTCCAGATCGCGCGGGCGCACCAGATTGACCAGCTTGGCACAGCGATTATCCAGCGAATCCCAGTCGTCAATATCGCATTCCAGATCAACCAGCGCGCAGGTGGGATATTTAATCTCGATCTCACGGCGCAGCGGGCTGGAGCCATCATCGGGGACCAGATCGAAAATCAGATCCTCCAGCCCCGGATTATGCCCGCACATCAGCACATGGGCAGGATCGTCTTTCATTTCGCGCAACACGTCGATCAACGTGACGGACGACGCCAGATAGATGCGCCGATCCCACGCCACATGCAGTGGGCGGCCCAGCGCCTTTTCCATCAGTTCCACCGTTTCGGCACAGCGCAGGGCAGGCGAGGCGACGACATGATCAAAGCGATAGCCCTTGTCGCGCAGATAGCCGCCCATCAGGCCCGCACCCTTTTCGCCGCGCCCGTTGAGCGGACGATCAAAATCGCGGATGCCGGTGCTGGTCCAATCTGATTTGGCATGCCGCAGGATGGTCAGCTTTTTCATGCATTCGCTTTCATGATCCGGTGGGGCCGAAAGGATCCATCCCGGCGGGTGAGCGCGCGAGGGACGAATCATGGCCCTTATTCTGATGACCTGAAACACCGCTTCGCACTGCTTGTAAAGCATCGGCAAGCGTGACGCGGCGGATCGCGGTGCCCGGCGGAAAGGCACTGAGCAAGCGGCTGGGGATCGCGGACGAAAGCAGCACGAATTGCCCATGATCATCGCCGCGCCGGATCAGGCGGCCAAAGGCCTGCGCCAATCGCCCGCGAATGATCCGGTCATCATAGGCGCTGCCGCCAAAAGCGGCGCGGCGGGCGCGGTGCAAAAT
>JBGSTI010000281.1:0-2042 GCA_041736605.1 Sphingomonadaceae bacterium | reverse complement strand
GACGGGCAAGGTTGGCTCGCTGATGATCGCTTCCATCCGCGCCCATTGCGCGCCCGGATCATCGCCCGCCGCGCGCACCGAATCGCGCACCATATCGCGGCCAAGGCCATAATTGATCACATAGCTGCGATATTGATCGGTAAAACACACCGATTGCTCCGCGCGTTTTTCATCCATCAGCAGATAATGCCGGGTCAGCCGCACCGCCTCTGCCCGGTCAATCGCGCCATCCAGATACAGCTGCGCAATGGTGAAACGCGCATTGCCCAGATCGCTAAGCATCGCATCCAGATGCAGCGCGGGCTGCGCCAAGGCCTGGTCGAGCCCCGCCAGCGGGAACAGCACGTCGCGCTCAAACGCCAGCCGCTCCGCAGGCGGAAACGCCATGTCGATGCCGTAATTGGCAGAGCCCTCGGCGATCAGGCTTTGCGGGCTGAACAAAGGATAGATGCTGAACTCTACCCAGCCCAATTCCTTGGTCAGCCGCTGTTCCAGCAACATGTTGAGCGCATGATGCCCCGGATAGCCTTCATGACAGCCCAGATCGACCGCGCGGCTGATGCGGATCGGCAGATCGGTATTCACTTGGATCAGGCTGGCCAGTCCGCCCTTGTACCAATTATAGCCGCTCCAGCTTTTGCCAGTCACGAATTCCAGCGTGAAGCTTTCCTGCGCGGGCAATTGGATATGCCGCCGCGTGCGCGCGCGGCATTCGGCAATCGCGGCCTTGAACACTGGCTCTAACCGGTCAGGCTTGATGGTCAACTGGCTGCGAAAGGCCTCGACCCTATCGGCCAAGTCGCCTTTGCCCGGCACCGATCTATCGACCGAAGCGCGGATGGCATCAAATTCCGCCAAGGGCCGAATATCGGGCGTTGCACCAAACAGGCCCAAGGATTCCTGCCGGAATGTCAGTTTCTCGCCCGACAGCATCCTGAGGCGCGTGTCTGCCGCCAGCAACTGCGCTTCGAAAAACGCCAGCCGCCGCCTCGTGGTCGATCCTTCGGGATGTAGCCGGGTTTGTCCGTCGAAAACTTGGCGCAACGCCTTAACGTCGGCGCGCAATTCAGGGATCGGGCGCTTGCCCTTCACCGTTGCTGCGGCCTGCCAGTCCGCCGGGCCATAATAGGCGTCGATATAGCCATCCTCGATCTGGCCAATCGACAGTTGCAGACGGACATAATCCGCCGCCGCGGCTTGAATCACCGCCTCGCTTTGCGCGACCTGCGCCGCGATATCAGGAACAGGCGCAGGTGCTGGCGGCTGCACTGCGCATCCCGCCAGCGACAGCGCGGCAAAGGCCGACAGGAACTTAAAGCGCATCAGCATTTCTCGCTCATATCCTCAACATCGCCGTCGGCCTCAATCTCACGCTCGCTATCGCTTTCGATCCGGGCATGATCGGGGTGCAAAGGCGCAAAGCGCAGGATCGCAAAGCCGATGATTGCCGAGAGCAACGAGCCCAAAAGCACGCCAATCTTGGCCTCGTCAATCAGCTCCGCCTGACCCGGAAAGGCCAAGGCCCCGATAAACAGGCTCATCGTAAAACCAATCCCGCACAGCATGGCAACGCCATAGACCTGAAGCCAAGTTGCGCCGCGCAGCCGCCCGGCAAACCCGGTCTTCACCGCCAGCCAGACGGCGGCGAAAATCCCCAATTGCTTGCCGAGGAACAGGCCAAGCGCGATGCCCAAGGGCAACGGCGAGAACGCCTCGGCAAGGCCAACGCCCCCCAGATCGACGCCCGCATTGGCAAGGCCGAAAATCGGAATGATCAAAAACGCGCTCCACGGATGCAGCGCATGTTCCATCCGGTGCAGCGGGCTATCGGGGGAATCGGGCGCGCCCGGCGTGCGGATGATCGGCACCATGAACGCGGCCAGCACCCCGGCAATCGTAGCGTGCACACCCGATAGCAGCACCGCATACCACAGCAGCACCGCCAGCAATATATAGGGCCAAAGCCGGATCACGCCCGCCTTGTTGATCAGATACATCACCGCCATGATCAGCGCCGCTGCGCCCAGCCACAAGGCCGACAA
>JBGSTI010000474.1:0-1551 GCA_041736605.1 Sphingomonadaceae bacterium | reverse complement strand
GGGCCTGAACGGTTTGCGCCGATGTGCCGCCTGCGCCCTGCCAATTGCCCAGCGAACCATCATTATGCACCAGACTTTGCAAGGCGGGCACCATCGCAGCCAGCAGCTTGCCCAGAAATTCGGGTTCGTCCGCATCGGACGCCCGGTAAATGGCGCGCAACATGGCAATGACCATGATCGCATCCATTTGCAGGATCGGCGCGCGCGCCATCACCCCGCCATCTGCGCCGACAAAACCGCGCACAGCGGCCGATAATCCCGCCTCACCAAAAATCCGCCGATTATTGCCGCCCGGCAGCATCAGCCCTGCGGCAATCACCCCGGCCCAGCCGAACAGGCCATGAATGCCCTGTCCATCGCGCTGCACCACCCGATCCAGCAAGGCGGCGTTGCGATCATATTCGGCCAGAAAGCGCGTGCGGAAATCGCGGTCATCCGACCCCAGGATCAGCGGCGCATGACATGACCAGAATAGCAGGCGGCAGCCAATATTCTGCGCATCAAAGGCCGGACCCCGGCTTTTGTCCGCATTGGCATCAATCCAGTTGCCGGTAAGCCGCATGGCCAAAGGCGTCGCCTGATCGCGTGCGCCCGAGGCATCCAGATCACGTAGCCAGCGAAATCCATGCAAATAACGCACGAAACTGGGCGGCAGGCGCAGCGCAGCGAAATCCAGCTCTGACAAAGGCGCTTTCATGCCCTGATACAGGAAATGGCCTGCGCGGATCGCCATGCCCTCTGCTGCGTCGCCCGTCACCGGATCGGCAGGCGCAGCCAGCAGGCGCAAGGGCTGTTTCTTGGCAAAGGGGTTGCGCAGGGCGGGAACCAACGTGGTGGCGGCGTAAAAGCGGCGGATCAGATTTTGCCCCAATCCTGTGGACGGCGGATCAATATCAATATGCGCCAGCTCGCGACCCGGTGCGACGATCATGTCTTCCATATCCGATGCGGGCGGCAGGCCGATCATCGGTTTTGCCGACACGTCATTTTCGGGTTTTTCCAGAACAGCAGCGGCGATGCCGCGATCGGGCGCGGCAGCCATGGTCAGATGCCCTTCAAAGCACGGATATTGGCGGCATAATGATCGGGACCGCCCCGGAATGTTGCAGACCCTGCCACCAGCGCATCGGCCCCAGCCGCCACGCATTGCGGCGCCGTGACAACATCGACGCCGCCATCCACTTCAAGGTGAATTTGCCGCCCGGTCTTGTCGATCATCTTGCGGATCGCCTCGATCTTGCGCAGCTGGCTGGAAATAAAGCTTTGCCCGCCAAAGCCGGGATTAACGCTCATCACCAGCACCAGATCAACATCGTCGATCAGATAATCCAGCATCTTGGCCGGGGTCGCGGGATTAAGGACCACGCCCGCTTTCTTGCCCAGCGCCTTGATCGCCTGCACCGTGCGGTGGATATGCGGGCCAGCCTCTGGGTGCACGGTAATGATATCTGCGCCCGCCTCAGCGAATGCCTCAAGATACGCATCAACCGGTGAGATCATCAGATGCACGTCAAACGGCTTGGCACTGTGCGGGCGCAATGCCTTTACCAC
>JBGSTI010000468.1:0-1578 GCA_041736605.1 Sphingomonadaceae bacterium | reverse complement strand
GACGGACAGGCCCTTGCGCCTGGCGAGGCGGAGTAGCACCTTGTCGGCCCCGGCCATGGAATCGGTGCCACTCGTGGCGCTGACCTGCGATGACAGGGTTAGCGCGGCGGCCCAGCTATCCAGCCTGCTATAATGGCTGATCGGCACGCCGGTGCGGTCCACCAATTCGCGGGTTTCATCGTGCAGGGCAGCGGGCAGGCGATTGAGTAAGGGCACATCGCGGTCCGCAATGCTCAGCCCCGCAAAGCTGCGCGACAAGGCATCGGGATCGTCAAGATTGGGCACTTCCAGTACCAATTGGTCGGAACCTGCCAGCAAGCCTTTAATCCGCGCGTCCAGCCATTGAAGGTCGGTTGGCAAAGCATGCACGGTGCCAAACAGGATGGCGCGGCCCTTTTGCCCCGGCAGGCGCGCTTCCCAGATTGCGGTGCTGCCCGAAAATTCAGGATCAATCGGCGGTGGCGCGTCATTTGGGCGCAGCATCTGCCACGCCAGTGCCATCACCGCGAGCGCCAAAAACCCGGCCAGCGCAAGAGCGACTGACCGGGCCTTGTTAGAGCGGGGAGAGGCAGGCGTGCCTATCAATATTTCACTCGCTTGGCCTTGATCTTGCGCTTTTTCAGCTTGGCCTGCACGCTGTCCTTGCCCGCCAGATGGCCTGCGCCAACCGCGACGAACACGGTGCCCGGCTGGTCCAGCCGCGTGTCGATCCATTCGGCCCAGCGAATATTGCGCTGGGTCAGCAGCGTGTCATACAGCACCGGATCACTGAAGCTTCCGTTCATCAACACGCCCAAGGTTTCGGGATCACCCTTGCCCCATGCATTGACCAGTCCGTCAATCTGGGCCGTCACCTGATCGATGCCGCTAATTACGGCGTTCAGATAGGCGACTTGTGTGTCCTGCGGCAGATTGTCGAAAAAGCCCATCTGCTGATCCAGTGTTTCCAGTTCGCCCAGTTTCATGCCCTTTTCGCGGGCCTTGGCGGTCAACACCTTTTCCGCGCCGCTATTCAGATCATAGCCATTGGCGAGCAGGGGCAACATGCCCATGCTGAGCGCGACGAACCATGGTTCAAAGCTGTTGAACGTCTGTTCGGGCATGCCGATGCCGGTTATCGCCTTGACATAGGCGGCGTCCTGTTCGGGGGTCAGAACGGTGCGAAAGCTTTGACCAGCGGGCATTTGCGCGCGACTGATGATCACGCCTTGCGATGCCGCCATATCAGGCTCGATCACTTCGAGCACCAGCTCGTCCGATTTGTTAAAGGCGTCCGATACGGCCTCGTCAAACCAGGTCAGGCCAGGTTTCAGCACATGGACGGTGCCAAAAAGATAGATGGTGGTATCCTTGTCTTTCACCACCCACAGGGCGGGATCAGCGTCGACCGTGGCGGGCGCAGCGGCGGCGGGGGCAGCGGTTCCGGTTGCGGTCTGGGCTTCGCTTTGGGCAAAAGCCGGCGCAGTGGCGGCAGTGACCAGCGACAACGCTGACACAGTGTGAATGAAGGATTTGAACAGCGTTTTCATGTGGGGTTCTCCAAAAGGATAAGGTTTAGATAGGGGCTTGGGGCAAAAA